>NZ_JBSHHD010000004.1:0-170956 GCF_053618155.1 Agromyces sp. NPDC055658
CCCCCTCGCGGCCGGTCGCCCGAGCCCTCCTGGCGGCGCTCCCCTAGCGCACGCTCTCCAGGAAGTCGCGCGTGCGCTGCCGCTGCGGCCGGTCGATCACGTCCTCGGGGCGGCCCGCCTCGACCACGACGCCGCCGTCCATGAACACGACCTGGTCGGCGACGCCCCGCGCGAACCCGATCTCGTGCGTGACGACGATCATCGTCATGCCGTCGTTCGCGAGCTCGCGCATGACGTCGAGCACGTCGCCGACGAGCTCGGGGTCGAGCGCCGAGGTCGGCTCGTCGAACAGCATGAGCTTCGGCCCCATCGCGAGCGCCCGGGCGATCGCGACCCGCTGCTGCTGCCCGCCCGACAGCTGCGCCGGGTAGTGCCCCGCGAAGTCGGCGAGGCCGACCCGGTCGAGCAGCTCGGTCGCCTTCGCGCGGGCCTTCGCCCGAGGCATGCCGGCGATGCCGACCGGTGCCTCGACGATGTTCTCGAGCGCCGTCATGTGCGGGAAGAGGTTGAACCGCTGGAACACCATGCCGATCTCGCGCCGCTGGCGGGCGATCTGCTTCGGCGTCATCTCGTGGATGTCGTGCCCGGCCTGGCGGTAGCCGATGAGCTCGCCGTCGACGATGATGCGGCCGCCGTCGATCGACTCGAGGTGGTTGATGCAGCGCAGCAGCGTCGACTTGCCCGAGCCCGACGGGCCGAGCAGCACGGTCACGGTGCCCTCGGGCACGGCGAGCGACACGTCGCGCAGCACTTGGTGGGCGCCGAAGCTCTTGCGCACGCGGCGGATCTCGACGAGGGGGCGGGCGTCCACTGCGGCGTCCTGCGCGGTCCGGGTGGTGGTGATGGTGCTCATACGGCGCTGACCGCCTTCGTCTCCGGCGCGGGCGCGGGGCCGGGCCGGCGCGATGCGAACGCCTGGCGCAGGCGCTGGAACGGCGTCGGCGGCAGGTTGCGGCTCGAGCCGCGTCCGAACCGCCGCTCGAGGTAGTACTGCGGAACCGAGAGGATGCTCGTCATGAGCAGGTACCAGATGCTCGCGACGATGAGCAGCTCCACCTGCTTGAGGTTCTGCGACGAGATCACCGTCGCCTGCGTGTAGATCTCGAGCACGGCGATGACCGAGAGCAGCGAGGTGTTCTTGAGCATCGAGATCGTCTCGTTGCCCATGGGCGGGATGATCACGCGCATCGCCTGCGGCAGCAGCACCCGGCGGAACGTGTAGAGCGGCGACATGCCGAGCGAGTACGCCGCCTCGCGCTGCCCCTCGTCGACCGAGATCATGCCGGCTCGCACGATCTCCGAGGAGTAGGCCGCCTGGTTGAGCGTGAGTGCGAGGATGCCGGCGACCATCGCGGTGATCAGCAGGTTGGTGTCGGCCTGCCAGAACACGATGTCGGTGAACGGGATGCCGATCGAGAGCTTCTCGTAGAGGAGGCCGAGGTAGCCCCACAGCACGATCTGCACGAGCAGCGGGGTACCGCGGAACGCCCACACGTAGAACCACGCGACGCTCGACAGCACGGGGTTCGACGAGAGCCGCATCGCCGCGATGACGACGGCGAGCACCGTCGAGACGACCATCGCGACGAGCGTGATGAGGAGCGTCAGCCAGACGCCGTCGATGATGCGGGGGTCGACGAGGAACTGGCCGATGGCCGCGAAGTCGATGTTCGGGTTCGTGAGCACCGAGTACGCGAACCCGGCGGCGAGCAGCAGCACGACGGCGGCGCTGATCCATCGCCACGGACGACGGAGCGGGATGGCCCGGACGTCATCGTCGGTGGCCTCTGGTGCGAGCGCGACGCCCCGCGCCTCCACGGCCGTCATCCCTCGCCGCCCTGGTTCACCTCGGCGGCCTCCACGCCGTAGTCGGCGAGGCTGTTGCGCTCGAGCACCTGCTGGTAGGTGCCCTCGTCGATGAGCGCCTGCAGCGCCTGGCGCACGGCCTCGACGAGCTCGGCCTCGTCCTTCAGGATGCCGATGCCGCTGTACACCGGGCTGAAGCCGGCGGGGTTCTCGGGGTCCTGCACGATGTCGAAGGCGTCACCGCCCTCGACGGTGTCGGCGACGTAGCCGGCGACGAGGGCGTCGGCGACGTACGCGTCGCTCTTTCCCGCGCGCAATGCCGTCTGGGCGTCGAGGTCGCTCGGCAGCTCGGTGACGTTGACCGGGTCGCCGTCGCAGTCCATCGACCGCAGGATCTCGCCCTGCGCCGTCGCCTTCTGGATCGACACCGTCATGCCGCACAGGTCCTGCTGGGTGCCGATGCCGTTCGGGTTGCCCTCGGGCACGACGATCGCGAAGCCGCCGTACGTGTAGTCGACGAAGCTCAGCGTCTCCTCGCGCTCGGGGGTGTCGTTCATGCCGCTCATGATGAGGTCGTTCTTGTCGGCCTGCAGCGACGGGATGACCGAGTCGAAGGCCTGCTTGTTGAGCGACACGTCGATGCCGAGCTTCTGGCCGAGGAGGCGCGCCAGTTCGGGGTCGAAGCCGATCTCGCGGTTGTCGTCGCCGTACATCGCCATCGGCGGGTAGGGGATGTCGACGGCGACGTCGATGCGGCCCTTCTCGACGATGTCGTCGGGCAGCAGGTCGGTCAGCGACTCGTCGACGGTCGTCGAGACCTCGTCGCCGGCCGGCAGGTCGGGGCCGGCTGCGGCCTCAGCCCCGGAGCCGGAGGCTCCCGAGCAGCCGGTGAGGGCGAGGGCGACGGCGACGGCCGTCGCGCCGAGCAGGAGGGTGGTGCGTGTGATCATCGGTGACTTCCTTGTCGTGGTGGGGTGATCGGTCGGGGATGCCTCAGACGAATGCGTCGGCCATGGCCGGCGCGTGCGTGGCGAGCAGGTCGTCGTAGGTCTCGCGGCGGGTGACGAGGCGGGCGTCGCCCGCGCTCGCGAACACGATCGCGGGCTTGAGGGCGCCGTTGTAGTTGTTCGACATCGTGTAGGCGTAGGCGCCGGTCGCCGCCATGACGACGAGGTCGCCCACCTGCGCGGCCGGCAGGGCGGCGCCGTCGACGAGGAGGTCGCCCGATTCGCACTGGCGTCCGACCAGCTGCGCGGACTCCGTCCAGGGCTCGAGCAGCCGGTCGGCGACGACGGCCTCGTAGCGCTGCTGGGTGAGCGCGATGTCCATCTGGTCGGCGAGCCCGCCGTCGACCGCGACGAACGTGCGGCCCGTGCGCTTGACGGTCGTCACCCGGTAGAGCGTGACGCCGGCGCGCGCCACGACCGAGCGGCCCGGCTCGATCATGAGCTTCGCGTCGGCGGGCAGGTGGGCCCGCGCTGCGGCGACGATCGCGTCGAGGTAGTCGGCGACCTCCGGCGCCTCCTCGTCGTACGTGTAGGCGATGCCGAGGCCGCCCCCGACGTCGTAGGTGCCGAACGTGCCGACGCTCGAGATCTTCTCGACCGCCTCGCCGAACTGCGCGACGTCCAGGATCTGCGAGCCGATGTGCAGGTGCACGCCCTCGAACTCCATCAGCGGGTGCGCCTGCATGCGCGCGATCGCCCGGGCGGCCTGGTCGATGGGCAGCCCGAACTTGGAGTTCAGTCCGCCCGTCGCCTGCGAGGCGTGCGTCTTCGCCTCGACGCCCGGGATGACGCGGAGCAGGAGCCGCTGTGGACGGTCGAGCAGTCGCTCGAGCCGATCGAGCTCGTCGTCGTTGTCGACGATGATCGCGCCGATGCCGGCGTCGAGGGCGAGCCGGAGCTCGGCGTCGGTCTTCGCGTTGCCGTGGAAGTAGAGGCGCTCGGGGTCGACGCCCGCGGCGAGCGCGAGCCGCAGCTCGCCGCCGCCTGCGATGTCGATCGAGAGGCCCTCCTCGTGCGCGAGCCGGTACATGCCGACGGCAGGCAGCGACTTCGAGGCGAACAGCACCTCGGAGTTCGGCCAGCGGTCTCGGAGCCCTTCGACGAAGCGGCGGATCTGGCGGCGCAACCCCTGCTCGTCGTAGACGTGCAGCGGCGTGCCGAACCGTTCCGCGAGCTCGGTGACGGCGACCCCGCCGATCTCGAGCACGCCGTCGGCGCTCGCCGTCGACTCCTCCGGCAGGATGCGCCAGAGCTCCCCGAGGCGGGTGCCCGCAGGGGCTGGACGGTTCGCGGTCATCGTTCCTCCTTCGCGCGGCGCCGTCGCCGTCGCGGTGGCCAGCCTAGGAAGATCTCGTTCACCGTTGGTTGTCGATCTCGGATAGCTTTGCGGTGTGGATGCAGGTATTTCTCCAATCGAGCGCCCACCGCACCCGCAGGTGACGCTCGCCGAGCTCGTCGACCAGCTCGGACCGCGCACCGTGACGCCCATCGGGCCGCCCGCACCCGGCATCGCCGTGACGGGCACCGAGTTCGTCGACACCGCCGAGGAGTTCGGCGAAGTCTCGTCGACCCTGCTGCTCGCGCCGTCGACCGCGTCGCTCAGCACCTCGCGCATCGCCGCGCTCGCCACCGGCGCCGCCGAGCACGGCGCCGCCGGCCTCGCCCTCAAGTGCAGCGCCGAGCGGGTGCCCGCCCTCGCGGCGATCGTCGAGGCGACGGGCCTCCCCCTCGTGCGCATCGCCGACCGCATCAGCTGGCGGCTGCTCGATGCGCAGCTCACTCGCCTGCTCGGCGAGGCCGAGACGCCGCTCGCCGCTCCGCAGCGCGGCGCCGAACCGCTCTTCGCGATCGCCAACGAGCTCGCCGAGTCCTTCGGCGGCTCGGTCGCGATCGAGGACCTCAGCCGGAACATCCTCGCCTACTCGTCGGTGCCCGGCCAGCTCATCGACACGCTCCGCACCCACGGCATCCTGGCCCGGCAGGTGCCGGCCTCCCCCTACAACGACGACCAGTACCGCACCGTGCTGCGCTCCGATCGCCCGATCAAGTACCCGCGGCTCGGCGACGAGGAGCCGCGGGTCGCGTTCGCCATTCGTGCGGGTGCACTGCCCCTCGGCAGCATCTGGGCGATCGACGCCTCGGGCGAGGGGCCGGTGAGCCCCGAGCAGGACGAGCGGATGCGGCGTGCGAGCGCCCTCGCCGGCGCTCACCTGCTCGACGACCTCCGCGCGCACGCGACCGACCAGCGACCGCGCGAGGACCGCTTGCGCACCCTGCTCACGGGCATCGACCTCACCGGCACCGAGTTCGCCGAGCTCGGCATCGACGAGGAGCGCGGCGCCGCGCTGCTCGCCTTCGAGGTGCCGAGCGCGGGCCCGACCGCGATCGCCCAGCTCCGTTCGACCGTCATCCGCCACCTCGTGCTGCACCGGCCCGACGCCGTGGCCGTCGCCCATCGCTCACGCGTCTACGCGCTGTTCGCCGCGCGCACCGTCGACGAGGCGACGGCCCTCGCCGAACCGCTGCTGCCGCTCGTCGACCGCCTCGTCGGCGAGGGCGCTCGCATCGCGGTCACGGGGCCGGCTCACCGATCCGGCGATGTCGCGGGGGTCCGCGAGCTCGCCGACCGGCTGCTCGACGTCGCGGGGCGCGACGCGGCATCCGGGCGCCGCATCGTCAGCGCGGCGAGCCTGCGGCCGCTGCTCGTCGTCGACCGCGTCGCCGAGCTGCTCGCCGACGGTGTCGAACTGCGCGATCCCGGGCTCGACGCCCTGCACGGGTCGGCGTCGACGCGGGCCGTCGCCGAGACCCTGCTCGTGTGGCTCGAGTGCTTCGGCAACGTCGCGCAGGCGGCAGAACGCCTGGGCGTGCACGAGAACACCGTGCGACATCGCCTGCGCCGGGTCGTCGAGACGCACGGCGTGCGACTCGAGAACGCCGACGAGCGGCTGGCCGCGTGGCTGCAGCTGCGCGCGCTCGCGCGCTGACCCGCGGACGCCTCGACGACGAGCGGCGCGCGCCGAGGCATCCGACCGCGGCTACCCCACCGACCGCATGAACGCGCCGAGCTCGTCGGCGACGAGCTCGGGCTCTTCGAACGCGAGGAAGTGCCCGCCGCGGCCCGGCTCGGAGTACTGCCGGAGGTCGGTCGCGGCGCGTTCGGCGATCGACCGCGGGAAGCCCCGCATGCCCGGCTCGCTGCTGAGGGTGACTGCGACGGGCACCGTGATGTTCGGGCGGGTCGCGTTGTGCGGGTAGTCGATGTACTGCCGGAACGAGGTGCCGATCGACCCGGTCGCCCAGTAGAGCGTGAGGATCGTGCAGAGCGCGTCGCGGTCGAACCGGGACTCGACGTCGCCGCCGCAGTCGCTCCAGTCGCGGTACTTGTCGACGATCCACGCGGCGAGCCCTGCCGGCGAGTCGGCGAGCGCGGCGGCGATCGTGTCGGGGCGGGTGGCCATGATCGAGCTGTAGCCCTCGTCGCCCTCGTCGTACGCCGCCTCGGCGTCGAAGAACGCCTGCTCGGCGGGCGTGATCGGCGAGGCGTCGAAGGCGGCCGGGAACGGCCCGTGGATCATATGCAGGCCGGCGACCTCGTGCGGGTACATGGTCGCGAGCCAGCTCGAGGCCGCGCCGCCGATGTCGCCGCCGAACGCGAAGTACCGCTCGTAGCCGAGCGTCTCGGTCATGAGCGCGTGGAAGGTCTCGGCGATCGCCGCCCTCGTGAGCGGGCCGTCGACGAGCTCGGAGTAGAGGAATCCCGGCAGCGACGGGATCACGACGTCGACGTCGAGCAGCTCGGCGAGCGGCAGCATCTCGATGAAGCTGCTCGGCCAGCCGTGGGCGAGGAGCACCGGCGGCCTGGTTGCGTCGCGACGGAGGTGCACGAAGTGCTGCCCGCGGTCGATGAACTGCGGGGAGCGGTTGAGGCGCGCCTCGGCGGCGCGCCAGTCGAAGTCGTTCGCCCAGTAGGCGACGAGCGACGCGAGGTAGGCGGGGTCGACCCCGGCGCCCCACGCCGACGCGCTCGGGGTCGTGAAGCGCGTGCGGGCGAGCCGTGCGCGCAGGTCGTCGAGCACGTCGTCGGGCACGGAGATCGTGAAGGGTTGCATGAGCCCGACCGTATCGGGTCGGTCCGACGGGCGGCGGACCGGCCATGCGCTTCGCGCTACTCGGCCGGCCGGCGGTCGTCGATGACGACGTAGAGCTTGCGCACGGTCTCATGCACGTCCCACACCCCACGCCAGCCGCTCGGGGTGATGAGCGTGTCGCCGGCGCCGAACGTCACCGGCTCCTCGCCGTCGACCTCGATCGTCACGCGGCCGGAGAGGAACTGGCACACCTCGGTGTAGCCCTCGCGGGTGGCGGAGAACCGGCCGGGGGTGCACTCCCAGTACCCGACGTCGACGCCCGGCACCTCCCACAGCGAGCCGGATGCCTCGAGCACGCCCTCCGTCAGGGCGGTGGGCTTCGGCGCGGCGGGGCCGAGGTCGCGGGCGAGCGCGGCGAGCCCCGCGACGGTCGACGTGGCGGCGGGCAGATCGCTCATGGTGTCCTCCTGTGGTGGTTCGTCGCGCCTCAGCGGCCGGCGACGAGGTCGGCGACCTTCGCGATCGGCGAGGTCGTGGCGCGTCCGCGCTGCTCGCCGCGGTCGGCGGCGTGGTAGGCCGCGTAGATCGCCTGCACGGCGAGCCAGCGCAGCGGCTCGACCTCCCACTTGCGCGCGCGGTGGCCGACCCACGGCAGGCGGGTGAGCTCGGTGTCGTCGCCGAGCACGAGGTCGCGCAGCGTGCGGCCGGCGAGGTTCGTCGCGGTGACGCCCGTGCCGACGTAGCCGCCGGCCCAGCCGAGCCCGGTCGCCCGGTCGTGCCCGACGGTCGCCGCCCAGTCGCGCGGCACGCCGAGCACGCCCGACCACGCGTGGTCGATGGCGGCGCCGGCCGTCTGGGGGAAGAAGCGGTTGAGCAGCGCGGTGAGGCTCTCGATCGTGCGCAGCTGGGTCTCGCCGTCCTGGTCGACGTGCGAGCCGTAGCGGTACGGCACCCCGCGCCCGCCGAAGGCGATGCGGTCGTCGGCGGTGCGCTGCGCGTACATGTAGACGTGGGCGAAGTCGCCGAGGGTCTCGCGGCCGTTCCAGCCGATCTCGTCCCAGACCGCCGGAGCGAGCGGCTCGGTCACGATGAGCGACGAGTTCATCGGCAGCCACGTGCGGTGCTCGCCGCGCAGGTCGGGCGTGAAGCCCTCGGTCGCGCGCAGCACGTGCGGCGCCCGCACGGTGCCGTGGTCGGTTCGCGCCTCGCCCGGCACGATCTCGGTGACGGTCGTGCCCTCGTAGATCGCGACGCCGAGTCGCTCGACGGCGCCGGCGAGCCCGAGCGCGAGCTTCGCGGGGTGGATGCGCGCGCAGTGCGGGTGCCAGATGCCGCCCTGCACGCCGGCGACGTTGATGCGGGCGGCGGCGGCCTTCGCGTCGAGCACCTCGACGTCGGTCGCGGGCCACGACTGCTCTTCGGCGGCGGCCGCCTTCAGTCGTGCGAGCTGCGCCGGGTTGAGCGCGACCTCGAACTCACCGCCCTTGTGGATGTCGGCGTCGATGCCCTCGGCGGCCGCGACGGCGATCACCTCGTCGACGGTCGCGTTGAGCGCGCGCTGCTGGGCGATCGCGGCGTCGCGGCCGTGCGACGAGACGTACTGGCCGCGGCCGCCCGTCACCGAGTTCGTGAGCCAGCCGCCGTTGCGCCCCGAGGCCCCGTACCCGGCGAACCGGCGTTCGAGCACCGCGACGCGGAGGTCGGGCTGGTCGCGCTTCAGGTAATACGCCGTCCAGAGCCCGGTGTAGCCGCCGCCGACGATCGCGACGTCGACGTCGAGGTCGCCGGGAAGGGCCGGCCTGGGGGTCGGCACGCCGACCTGCTGCAGCCAGAACGAGACGCCGCCGTTGACCGTCATGCGAGGTGTGCTCCATCTCTCCGTCGAGGGTGCGGCCGCGAGCGGCGGCCGGCCGAGACATCCCGTTCGAGGAGCGAGATATCGGCGTGTTGTACAACAGTGTTTTGAAACGTACCCTCGCCATGGCAGGCTGTCAAACGAGCATCGAGCCAGCGGAGGGAGGGCCCGTGCCGATCGAGGTCGACCACGACGAACGGCTCGCCGACATCGCCCGCGCGACCGTCGAGATCGCGCGGGAGCGCGGAACCCGCGCCGTGACCCTGCGCGCCGTCGCCGAACGTCTCGGCCGTTCGACCGCGTTCATCACGAACTACGTGCCGTCGCGGGCCCACCTCATGGCGAACGCCCTCGAGCAGGCGCGCGGGCAGTGGGACGAGGAGCGCGCGGCCCACCTCGGCGACCTCGTCGGCGTCGAGCGGCTCGCGGCGCTCGCCCGGTGGATGTGCACCTCCTCCCCCGAGGAGAACGTGCTGCGGAGCCTGTGGATCGAGGTCATCGCCGATGTGCGCGGTGCGAACCGCCGCGCCTACGAGGTCGTGCGGGGCGTCACGGATGCCACGTACGGCAAGTTCCTCGCGGGCGCCGAGCACATCGCGCAGGGCGGCGAGCCGGTCGATCACGACGAGGCCGCGCACATCGCCGACATCCTCTACCTGTACTGCCGCGGCTACGAGGTCAAGGCGATCGAGGACCCCGGCGCGTGGACCGATGAACGCGTGCAGGCGTCGCTCGAGGTGCTGCTCGCGACGCTCGTGCTCGACCGGCGGCCCTCCTGAGCCGCCCGCCGGACCGGCTCACCCGACGCATCGGAGGAGCCGGCCTCGGAGAGAGGTCGCTCAGCCCTCGCCCGCGCCGACGGCGCGGATGAAGCCGAGCACGTTCTGGCGCAGCGTCTCGACGCGGCGTTCGCGGGCCGCCTCGACGTCGAAGCCGACGTAGGCGGTCGGCGGGCGCTTGCGGGCGTTCGCCGAGCACTGGAAGTCGGCGCAGACGAGCGTGCCGACCGTGTCGCCCTTGCGGCCGGCCTGGCCGGCTCGACGCGCGACGAAGAAGAGCACGTCGTTCGGCAGGTGCACGTCTTCGCACCAGGCGCACTGGGGCCGGGAGCGCATGCGACCCTCGGCGCGCCTCAGCATGACGCCGACGAGTTCGCCGTCGACCTCGGCGACGACGTAGGCGACGTTCGGCAGCTTGCGGTCGCGCCAGCCGAGGAAGTCGCGGCGCTCCCAGTCGAGCTCGGCGAAATCGGCGGGCAGGGTGAGCGTGTTGCGCTCGCGGACGGTGGCGTTGACGAAGGACGCGCGGATCTGCGCGTCGGTGATGGGACGCATGGGAATCGGAACCTGTTCTGTTCGCCGCCCGCTCGGGCGGCCTGCTGACTCGAGACGACGACGGCCGCGGCGCTTCCGGGCGCGACCGTCGGCGGCCCAGGCGCCTGGCGCCATGGACCGCGGGCGGGGTCATCTCATCGCGGCGCGCACGGCGCCCGATACCCCCTCACGCCCGCGAGCGATCGCGGGCAGGTCAGCACGATTCACGGTCGCCGAGTCTACCCCCGGCCGATGGGACCGTCATCGCCGAACGTCGGCGGCCTCTGGCACAGTGGAGCCATGGCGATCGAGGTGCGACCGGCGACGGTGTTCGACGACGTGGCCGCGGTCATCGGCCCGAAGAAGCCGACGTCCAACGTGTGCTTCTGCCTCAGCTACCGGCTGCTCTCGTCGAAAGAGAACGTCGCGCTGCGCGAGCCCGACCGCTCGGCCCGCGTGCGCGAGCTGTGCGCCGAAGATCCGGCACCGGGCGTGCTCGCCTACGACGGCGACGAGCCGGTCGGCTGGGCGGCGGTGCATCCGCGTGCCGACACGAGCTTCGCGAAGAACCGGCGCATCCCCCATGTCGACGACGTCGACGTCTGGTCGGTGTGGTGCTTCCGGGTGCGCCCGGGCCACCGCAAGCAGGGGCTCGTGCACCACCTGCTCGCCGGCGCGGTCGACTTCGCCCGCGCGAACGGCGCGCCCGCGATCGAGGGCTACCCGGTCGACAACCGCGGCGAGAAGGTCGACCTCACGATGGCCTACGTGGGCACTCGCGCGGTCTTCGAAGAGGCCGGGTTCACGAAGGTCTCCGACACGACCTCGGTGCTCTCGGGCCACCCCCGCGTGATCATGCGGCTCGATCTCGGATGACCGGAACGACGGGTGCCCCGCACAGACTCGACCCCACCACGGCGCGGCGCCTCGCGGTGCGGGCGCAACGGCTCGAGGCGACCCGGCCGACCGATCTCGTCGGCCTCGTGCGCGACCTCGACCTGCTGCAGATCGACCCGACCGCGGCGATCGCGCCGAACGCCGACCTCGTCGCATGGAGCCGGCTCGGCGGCTCCTACCGGCCGAGCGACCTCGTCGAGGCGCTCGAGCACGACCGCACGCTCTTCGAGCTCGACGCCCTCATCCGGCCGATCGACGCCCTCGAACTGCTGCGGCCCGAGATGGCGTCCTTTCCCGAGTGGCCGCGCTCCCGCACCTGGCTCGAGCAGAACGACGACTTCCGTCGTGACGTCCTGAAGCTCCTCGAGGGCGCCAGGGAGCCGTTGCCGTCGCGCGACATCCCCGACACGTCGGCGGTGCCGTGGGAGTCGACCGGGTGGACCCACGATCGCAACGTCGGGCGCATGCTCGAGTTCCTCGCCCTGCGGGGCGAGGTCGCGATCGCGGGCCGGCAGGGCCGCGAGCGGCTGTGGACGCTCGCGGAGCGGGTCTACCCGACCGCCGAAGCGGCGAACGGCCGCGCGCTCACCGTCGAGGCGGCGACGGCCGAGCGCAATGCCCGGCGACTGTCGTCGCTCGGCATCGCGCGGGCCAAGAGCACGAAGATGCCGCTCGAACCGATCGACGTCGGGATCACCGGCGAGCCCGCGGTCGTCGACGGCGTTCCGGGCGAGTGGCGGGTCGACCCGGTGCTGCTGGAGGAACTCCGCGACGAGGCATCCGGCCCGCCGTTCGAGGGGCGCACCGCGCTGCTGTCGCCGTTCGACCGGCTGATCTACGATCGCAAGCGCGCTCTGCAGCTCTTCGACTTCGAGTACACCCTCGAGATGTACAAGCCGGCTGCGAAGCGGAGGTGGGGCTACTACGCGCTGCCGATCCTCGCGGGCGACCGTCTCGTCGGCAAGCTCGACGCCAAGGCCGATCGTGCGGCCGGGGTGCTCGTCGTGAACGCCGTGCACGAGGACGTGCCGTTCGATCGCGCGACGCGGCGAGCGGTCGACGACGAGATCGCATCGCTCGCCGAGTGGCTCGGCCTCGAGGTCGCGCGACGCGACGTCAGCTGACGAGCGACAGGGCGCAGTCGGCGGGCGACGCCGCGACCGCATGGCCGGTGGCGTCGGCGCCCGTCGCCCCGCGCACGACCCGCAGGGTCGCGAGGGTCGGATCGACCGCGCCGCGCACGTACCCGCCCGGCGTCGCGGCGATGCGCTGCAGGAACTCGACGACCTCGGCCGTGATGACCTCGCCCGGCAGCACGTTGGGGATGCCCGGCGGATAGGCGGCGAGCGCGTCGGTCGACACCCGCCCGATCGCGGCGGCGACCGGTACCGGCTCGCCCTGCGCCAGGAACGCCTCGCGCGGCAGCATCGCGAGCGGTCCCGGTGACGGCAGCGCGACGATGGGCCTCGCATCCCGCACCTGCGCCGGTTCGGGGGCGCCGGTCGACGCGCCGACCGCGGCCGGCCCACCCGTGGCGACGAGCGGCTCGGATGCCTCGCCTGCGGCCCGCTCGGGCACGATCGCATGCAGCGCCCCGGCGATGCGGTCGACGTCGGGCACCACGCCGGCCCCGAGCACGGCGACGACGCACGAGTCGGTCGAGATCTCGAACGAGACGCCCTCGCGCTCGAGGCGGTCGCGCACGGTGTGCCCGTGCAGGCCGCCGCGGGCGACGTCGATCGACACGCGCAGCGGGTCGGCGTCGACGATGTCGTCGAAGTCGCCGAATCCGTCGCTCACGATGCCGAACCGCCCGCGGGTCCGGATCTCGTCGCGCAGGCGGTCGGCCGCGGCGATCGAGGCGGCGATGCGCCCATGGCCCGTCTCGAGGGTCTCGCGGGCGAGGTCGAGCGAGGCGAGCAGCAGCGCGCTCGCGCTCGTCGACTGGGTGAGCATGAAGGCGCGCTCGACGAGCGGCTCGAGGTCGTCGGCGAACGGCCCGCCGCCGAGGTGCAGCATGGCCGACTGGGTGAGGCTGCCGCCGAGCTTGTGCGTGCTCGAGATGACGAGGTCGGCACCGAGCCGCAGCGGGTTCTCGGGCAGGTCGGGGTGGAAGCCGAAGTGCGCGCCCCATGCCGCGTCGACGATGAGGGGCGCGCCGGCGGCATGGGCGATGTCGGCGAGGGCGGCGACGTCGGCGACCGCGCCGAAGTAGCTCGGCGAGATGAGGTAGACGCCCTTCGGCGACTCGACGCCGGCGAGCGCGGCGCGCAGGGCGGCGGGCGACACCCCATGGTTGATGCCGAGCCGCGGGTCGATCGCGGGCGCGACGAAGCGGGGCGAGAGCCCGGCGAGGATGACGCCGTCGATGAACGACGAGTGGGCGCTCCGCTGGCCGACGACCGGGGCCGCAGCATCGCGGTAGGCGCCGAGGGCGAGTGCGGCGATGCGGTTGCCCTGCGAGGCGCCGTTCGTGAGGAACCACGTCCGACGGGCGCCCCACGCGCGTGCGGCGAGCGCCAGCGACTCGGCGAGCGGGTTGCCGGGTCCCTTGTCGATGCCGGCGAGCAGCGGCGGCACGTCGCGGCGCAGCAGCTCGGCCCCGAACCATCCGGTGAGAGCGGGAGCGGCGTCGGGGTCGGCCGCGTGGCCGGGCACGTAGACCCGGGCGCGGTCGTCTTCGGCATAGCGGGCGACGGCGTCGGCATAGGGCGTGGGCATGCTTCCATCGTTCCCGCTCGGAATTCAATACGGAATAGCGATTCTTCTGTAATCATCAATATGACATATTGATCATCGAAGATCGGAGCGAGCGTGATCGACCTGCGCCAGCTGCGCGCACTCCGTGCCATCGCCGATCAGGGCTCGGTCGCCGCCGCCGCGCGCGAGCTCGGCTGGAGCCAGCCGACCGTCGCGCACCACCTCGGCGGGCTCGAACGGGCGACCGGCGCGCCGGTCGTCGCGAGTTCGGCGGCGGGCACCCGGCTGACCGTCGCCGGCAGGCTGTGGCTGCCGCACGCCGCGGCGATCCTCGAGCGCACCGACCGGGCGCTCGACGAGGTCCGAGGCGCCCTCGACGACGCCCGGCGGACCGTGCGATTCGGCGTGTTCCCCACCGCGGCCGCACGCCTGCTGCCCGCACTCGTCGCCGCGTTCGACAGCGCGGGCCTCGTCGCCCACGTGACCGAGGCCGAGCTCGACGTGGTCGAGGCGGCGCTCGACCGGCTCGACCTCGACGCGGCGGTCGTGTACACCGCCCCCGGGGAGGCGCCTCGTGCCGCCCCCGGCCATGCCAGCACCCCGCTGTTCACCGAACGCTTCTCACTCGTGATCCCGTCGCGACATCCCCTCGCCGCCGCCGACCGCGTGCAGCTGCGCGATCTCGCGGGCGAACGCTGGGTGATCGGCACCCACGACGACGATCCGATCGACGCGGGGTTCCGCGCCGCGGCGCTGCGGGCGGGCTTCGACCCGGCCATCGGGCCGCGCAGCGACGACTACCGCGTCGTCGTCGAGTACGTCGCGGCCGGCCTCGGCGTGGCCCTCGTGCCCGAACTCGCGCTGCCGCCCGAGCGCGACGACCTGGCCGTGCTCGAGGTCACGGGCCTCGAACTCTCGCGGGTCGTCTCGCTCGCGACCGCGCCGACGCTCGACCCGGCGCTCGTCGCGCTGATGGCGCGGGCCCTCACCTGACAGCACTCGCTCGAACTCGTCGAAGAATCAGCGGCTATACATCGGATCTTTAATCGGGCAGGATGGGTCCAGTCTCACCGTTTGCGTCTGAACGTCGAGCACTACCCCACCAAACACCAGATCAATGATGCTCCGGAGGTTCCCCGATGCTCCAACGCGAGATTCCGCGCCGACGCGCCCTGCAGCTCGGCGGGCTCGTCGCACTGGCCCCGCTCGTGCCCCAGTTCCTCGCCGCCCAGCCCGCCGCCGCACTGATCGGCGGCCGAGCGGCGGCCGCCGCAGGCGGAGGCATCCCCGTTCCCGACCTCTCGCCCAAGGCGCTCTGGTACGGCACCCCCGCGACCGACTGGGAGACGCAGGCGCTGCCGATCGGCAACGGGCGCCTCGGTGCGATGCTCTTCGGCAACCCCGACGAAGAGGTCGTGCAGTTCAACGAGCAGAGCCTCTGGGGCGGGCTCAACGACTACGACAACGCCCTCGCCGGCAAGCCCGACGGCGCGTACGACACGAGCGTCACCGGCTTCGGCTCGTACCGCGACTTCGGCACCCTCACGATCGCGTTCGGCGCACGACCCAAGGTCACCGCGCCCGGCGGCCCCTACAAGATCTGGGGCGCCGAAGACGTCGACAAGAGCTACGACGGCAACCCGCAGACGAAGTGGTGCATCGACGGTCCGCCGGCGCACGTGCTCTGGCAGGCCGAACTGCCGAGCGCCGCCGTCGTCTCGTCGTACAGCTTCACGAGCGCGAACGACGTGCCCGCCCGCGACCCCCAGGAATGGCGGGTGCTCGGCTCGAACGACGGCGGCACGTGGGCGACGCTCGACAGCCGCACCGGCGCACCGTTCGAGCAGCGCTTCCAGACGAAGACCTACGAGATCCAGAACACGACCGCCTACCGCTTCTACCGCGTCGACTTCGTGCCGAAGGCGGGGGTGAGCCACTTCCAGGTGTCCGAGATCGGGCTCGGCGGCGTCGAGCTGGCGGCGGGCGGCAGCGTCTACGTGTCGTCGCCGACGGGCCACGCCGATTCCCTCGTGGGCAGCGTCGACGGCGAGGCGTCCACCGTCTGGCAGGTCGCCGACGCCGGGTCGGGTGCCGCATGGCAGCTCGAGCTCGTCGCGAAGCGAGCCCTCACGGGGTATGTGCTGACGAGCGGACCCGACGCACCCGGAGCCGATCCGCGCGACTGGGTGCTCGACGCCTCGAACGACGGGCTCGCGTGGAAGACCCTCGACACGAAGTCGGGCGTCGCGTTCGCCGCCCGCGGCGAGGCGAAGGCCTTCACGTTCGCGAACTCGACCGCCTACACCCGGTACCGCCTCACGTTCACGTCGCCCGGGGCGTTCCGCCTCGCGGGCGTCGCGTTCACGGGCAGCGGCTACTCGACGCGCGGACAGCGCAACGTGGTCGGGTACCGGCGCGCACTCGACCCCACGGTCGGCGTTCACACCGCGCACTTCGCGACCGTCGGCGGCACCGTGCTGCGCGAGGCGTTCGCGAGCCGCGACGCCGACGTGGTCGTGCTGCGCTACACGAGCGACACCGCCGGCGCGCTGACGGGCACGATCACCCTCGCCTCCGAGCAGGAGAACTCGCCGACGTCGGTCGACGCCGCGGCACGGCGCATCGGCTTCGCGGGCACGATGGCGAACGACCTCAGCCACGCGGCGACGGTGCGCATCGCCGAGACCGACGGCGAGGTGACGGCCGACGGCGGGGGCCTGCGGGTGTCGGGCGCCTCGGTCATCACGCTCCACCTCGACGCGCGCACCGACTACAAGCTCAGCGCCGCCGACGGGTGGCGCGGCGCCGCGCCCCAGCCGGGCATCGACGCCGCCCTCGAGGCGGCGGGCGGGCGCAGCTTCGACGACCTGCACGACGAGCACGTCGCCCAGGTCTCGAAGCTCATGTCGCGTGCCGCGGTCGAATGGGGCGAGACGGAGGCCTCGGTGCTGGCGCTGCCGACCACGACGCGCCTCGCACGCTACGGGGCGGGCGAGTCCGACCCGACGCTCGAGCAGTCGATGTACGACTTCGGACGCTACCTGCTGCTGAGCTCGTCGCGGCCGGGCGGCCTGCCCGCCAACCTGCAGGGCCTCTGGAACAACTCGAACCAGCCCGCGTGGGCGAGCGACTACCACACCAACATCAACGTCCAGATGAACTACTGGGGCGCCGAGACGACCGACCTGCCCGAGGCGCACGAGGCGCTCATCGCGTTCGTGCAGCAGGTCGCGGTGCCGAGCCGGGTCGCGACGCGCAACGCGTTCGGCGAGGACACCCGCGGCTGGACCGCCCGCACCTCGCAGAGCATCTTCGGCGGCAACTCGTGGGAGTGGAACACGGTCGCGAGTGCCTGGTACATGCAGCACGTGTACGAGCACTGGGCGTTCACGCAGGACAAGACGTACCTGCGCGACGTCGCCTATCCGATGATCAAGGAGATCTGCGAGTTCTGGCAGGACCGCCTCAAGGAACTGCCCGACGGCAGCCTGGTGGCGCCCGACGGCTGGTCGCCCGAGCACGGCCCGCGCGAGGACGGCGTGATGTACGACCAGCAGATCATCTGGGACCTGTTCCAGAACTACCTCGACTGCGCCGACGCCCTCGACGTCGACGCCGAGTACCGGGCGACCGTCGCCGACCTGCAGTCGCGGCTCGCGCCCAACAAGATCGGCAGCTGGGGCCAGTTGCAGGAGTGGCAGACCGACCGCGACAGCCCGACCGACATCCACCGCCACACCTCGCACCTCTTCGCGGTGTACCCGGGCCGGCAGATCACGGCGGCCTCGCCCGAGCTCGCGGCGGCGGCGCTCGTGTCGCTCAAGGCCCGCTGCGGCGAGAAGGAGGGCGTGCCGTTCACCGCGGCGACCGTGTCCGGCGACAGCCGGCGCTCGTGGACGTGGCCCTGGCGCACCGCGCTCTTCGCCCGCCTCGGCGACGCCGAGCGCGCCGGCGTCATGGTGCGCGGCCTGCTCACCTACAACACGCTGTCGAACCTGTGGTGCAACCACCCGCCGTTCCAGCTCGACGGCAACTTCGGCATCACCGGCGCGATCGCCGAGATGCTGCTGCAGAGCCACGACGGCGTCATCCGACTGCTGCCGGCGCTGCCCGCCGACTGGGCCGCGTCGGGGTCGTTCACGGGGCTGCGCGCCCGCGGCGGCTACTCGGTGAGCTGCGAGTGGAAGGACGGTGAGGTCGTCTCGTACGACGTCGTGGCCGACCGTGCGCCGAACATGTCGAACGTCACCGTCGTGGTGGGCGGCGAGCGCCGCAAGGTGAAGCCCGCGAACCCGACGGCCGGCAACCCGATGCGCGACCTCGGACCGGCCGCCTGACGCTTCGCTCCACCCGCAGCGATGGCGGATGCCTCGGGCATCGACCCGAGGCATCCGTCATCGTCAGGCCGAGGTGAACAACTTGAACCCGACGTGGGATGCCGCGAAGCCGAGCCGCTCGTAGAAGCGGTGCGCGTCGACCCGGCGGGCGTCGGAGGTGAGCTGCACGAGCGCCACGCCGCTCGCGCGCGCTTCGTCGACCGCCCAGCTGATCATCGCGCTGCCGACGCCGCGGCCGCGCAGGTCGTCGGCGACGCGAACGGCCTCGATCTGCATGCGGAAGGCGCCGCCGCGCGAGATCCCGGGGATGATCGTGAGCTGCATCGTGCCGACGAAGCGGCCGGCGGCATCGTCGACCGCGACGAGCGTGTTGGCGGGGTCGGCGTCGATCGCCTCGAAGCCCCGCTCGTAGCGCGCGAAGCGCTCGGGGTCGGAGCTGTCGTCGTCGCGACGCAGCGAATCGGCGGCGGTCATCGCGACGAGCGCCGGCAGGTCGTGACGGGTGGCGCGGCGGAGGGTGTAGCGATCCCCGCGGACATCGAGGTCGACGGGAAGCGCAGGTGCGGCAGGGAGCATGCAGCCAGTCTCGCAGCGGCGCACCCCCGCCTTCGACGATGAGCCCGCCCGCGAGGCGTCCGCAACCGCTGGCGGCTGTCGGCGGTTGCGGCCAAGATGACCGCATGGACGTCATCGACTGGCTGCTCGACGCCGACCCGGCGATCCGCTGGCAGGTGCTGCACGATCTGCAGGGCGACGCCGAGGGCGCCGCCGCCGAGCGCTCGAGGGTCGCGACCGAGGGCTGGGGCGCGCGCCTGCTGGCCCTGCAAGACGACCGCGGGTACTGGAACGACGATGAGTACGGCGAAGACGGAGACCGCCGCAGCGTCATGTGGTCGTTGCAGTCGCTGCACCGTTTCGGCGTCGAACCCGAGGCACCGCCGGTTCGTCGTGCGATCGCGCGCGTGCGCGACGGCGTCACGTGGCACTACTGGGGTGACCTGCCGTTCTTCCACGGCGAGGTCGAGGAGTGCATCAACGGCGGCGTGCTCGCCGCCGGCGCGTACTTCGGCGTGCTCGGCGCCGGCAGCGACCGCATCATCGCGCGGCTGCTCGACGAGCAGCTGCCCGACGGCGGCTGGAACTGCGAACCCCGCGAGGAGTCCGAGCGGTCGTCGTTCGACTCGACCCTCTGCGTGCTCGAGGGGCTGCTCCGGTACGAGCAGGCGGTCACGGGCGGCACGGGCACGGGGGCCGTCGCCGACGGCGCCGCGGCGCCCACCGCCGACCTCGCGGCCGTGACCGCGGCCCGCCGTCGCGGCGAGGAGTACCTGCTCGACCGCAACCTGTTCCGGCGGCGTTCGACCGGCGAGATCGTGCTCCCCCGATACCGCAACTTCTCGTTCCCGACCTACTGGTTCTACGACGTGCTGCGAGCGCTCGACCACTTCCGTTCGGCGGGCGACGCGCCCGATGCGCGTGTCGCCGACGCCGTCGACCTGCTGCTCTCGAAACGCGGCGACGACGGCCGCTGGCTCGCCGGGCAGCCGTGGCACGGCGAGGTGTACTTCGCGCTCGACGCCCCCGAGGGCGAGCCGAGCCGCTGGAACACGCTGCGCGCCCTCCGCGTGCTCCGCTGGGTCGACGAGGCGGCCGTGTAGCCGCGGCTCAGAGCATCGCCCCCACGAGCGCCTCGCCGAGCGGCGTGCGCAGGTGCATCACGCGGGCGCCGTCGCGGGCGGAGGCGATGAGCCCGCCCTCCCGCAGCACGCCGAGATGATGCGAGGCGGTCGAGACCGCGAGCCCGACGTCGGCGGCGACCTGCGAGGTCGTGCGCGCGGTGTGCGCCCCGAGCAGGATCTCTGCGCGCGCGGCCCCGATGAGCGCTCCGAGCGCCGCCGCGGTCGACGCCGGGTCGCGCGCCCACGTCTCGGTGACGCCGCGCGCCGGGTAGAACACGGTGGGCTGCGCGGGCGGCTCGGTGAGCACCATGCACCCGAACGACGACATCACCGAGGGCACGAGCACGAGCCCCGACCCCCGGCAGTCGAGCGCCTCGCGATGCAGGCGCAGCTCGACCCGCACGGCGTCGTCGCTCCAGCTCACCGAGGGATGCAGCTCGCCGGCCATCGCCCCGACCCCGGCGGTCGCGATGCGCCGCGAACGCACCGCGATGTCGGCCCGCAGCAGCCGCTCGAGCTGCGTCCACACGGGCGCGAGCACCGCCGCCCACACCTCGCTCCACGCGTCGGCGATCATCGCACGCGCCCGCTCGGGCTCGTCGATCATGCGCCGGATCGCCTGCTGCCGCGCGCCTTCCGACCGCGCGACCATCTTGTTGAGGTCGACGAGCATCGGCTCGACGGGCGCGACGCGCATCCTGGCCGCCTCCTCCTCGGGTTCGAGGTCCCAGCCCGGCTCCGAGGTGAGGAAGTCGGGCATGTACCCGTCGACGCCGATCACCACGGCGAGCAGTTCGAACGCCTCTCGGGGCACGCGGCCGCGCACCGCGCGGAGCCATCCCCACTGCAGCGGGTGGGCTTCGGGCCGCTGCAGCACGCGCACCGCGTGACTGAGCTCGTGACCGGGCGAGATCCCGAACCGGATCGCCGAGATGTCGCCCGGGGCCAGCCGGAACTCGACGAAGTTTCGATCCACATCGAAACACTACAGCGACGGGATGCCGCGGGCCGAGGCTGTTCGCAGACGAAACCGCCCGATCGGCCCGAGCACCGCCCCCGCGACTCGCGCCGCGGCATCCCAGAACCGGACCAACCGAACCGAACCGAACCGAACCGAGGAGCAGAGCATGAACGCCGCCGAGATCACCCTGACGCCCACCATGACCCCGCCCGTCACGCCCGTCGTCGTGCCGGCCGACGCACTCCGCATCGGCACCGGTCGCACGCGCCGATTCGTCGGCCTCGAGCACGGCGCCCGCATCTCGTACTTCTTCGTCGACAACGAGCCCGGCCAGGGCGCCGACCTGCACTGGCACCCCTACAGCGAGACGTGGATCGTGCTCGAGGGCACCGCGCGCATCACCGTCGGCGACACCGAGCTCATCGCCCGCGCCGGAGACACCGCCACCGCGCCCGCCGGAGTGTGGCACGGTTTCAAGAACGTCGGCGAGGGGCGCCTGCAGCTCATCGGCATCCACGCCGCCGAGACGATCGTGCAGACCTGGGCCGACGAATCGGACTGAGTCACCCCGCACGCCGACCACTCGAGAAGGAGAACCCCATGTCGTTCCAGGCCTACCTCGACAACATCGAGACGAAGACCGGCCTCACGCCGCGCCAGTTCGTCGAGCTCGCGCGCGAGCGCGGCTTCGACGAGACCACCAAGGCGACCCCCATCGTCACGTGGCTGGCCGACGACTACGGCCTCGGCCGCGGCCACGCGATGGCGCTCGTGCACGTCATCACGAAGGGCCCGCAGATCAGCACCAAGCACGTCGGCACCGACGGCGTGCATCGCGACACGACCGACACGCTCTGGCTCGACGGCAAGGCCACGAACCCCAACCCCTGAAGACAGCGCATCGAGTGTGCACTCGTCGCCCGGATTCGGGCCAGGAGTGCACACCCGGGCGGATGAGGCCGGCGCGCGGGCACGCGCGGGTCGGCTCAGCTCGAGCCGCTGCGATAGCGGTGCTCGGGTCGGCCGGCGCTGCCGTAGCGGAGCGACACCGTGACCGCGCCGCGCGCGGCGAGCTCGGCGAGATGCCGCTGGGCGGTCGCGCGGGAGACCCCCGCGCGCTCGGCGACCTCGACGCTCGACGCCTCACCGCCGTCGGCCAGGGCGTCGAGGATCAACTGCTGGGTGCCCGAGCGCGACGAGGTCGGCGCCGCACCGTGCAGCACGCCGAGCGCCCGATCGATCGTGTCCTGCGCGAGCGGCGACTCGACCGCGAGCAGGTTGCGGTACCGCAGGTACCCGTCGAGACGCTCCTGCAGGGTGCGGGCCTCGAACGGCTTCACGAGGTAGTGCAGCGCCCCCGAGCGCAGGGCACGACGCACCGTCGCCGCGTCGTTCGCGGCACTCAGCACGAACCGGTCGAGCCCGCTCTCACGGGCGAGCTCGATGCCGTCGCCGTCGGGCAGGTAGACGTCGACGAGCAGCAGCTCGGGCCGCCAGTCGCGGATCGCGGTGCGCGCCGACGCGATGTCGCGCACGGGCGGCAGCGCCTCGAACCCGGGCCTGGCCGAGACGAGGTCGTGGTGGATCCCCGCCACCCTGAAGTCGTCGTCGACCACGAGCACCCGCACGTCTGCGGTCATCACCGCACCTCTCCTTCGTCTCCGTCGCCCGTCGGGCGCCGGTGCATGACGGCCGGCAGCCGGGCCGCGAACACGGCGCCACGACCCGCCCCGCCCGCATCGACGAGCCAGAGATCGCCACCCCGCCGGCGCGCGAAGCGTCGCGCGAGCGGCAGTCCGATGCCGCGGCCGTGCACCCGATCGGAGGCCTCGTCGGTGTCCTCGGCATCGTCGGCACCGTCGTCGGCGCGGCCGGCGAAGAGCCGCTCGGGGTCGGCGACGCCCCGGCCCGAGTCGCTGATCGTCACCGCGAGCGTGTCGCCGTCGTCGAGGAGCGAGAGCTCCACCCATCTCGGCTCGTCGCCCGCGACCGCGGCGGTGACCGCGTTGTCGACGAGGTTCCCGAGCACGGCGGCCACGTCCTCGGGCTCGTCGACGATGCCGACGAGGAGGGTGTCGTCGGCGACCCGCAGCTCGACGCCGCGCTCGGCGGCCTCGACCGCCTTCGCTCCGACGAGCGCCTGCAGGAAGGGGTCGTCGATCGCCTCGACCGCCGCCTCGGGCACGGCGCCGCGGCTCGACAGCTCGGCGAGGAACTCCTGGGCGTCGACGATCCGCCCGACCGCGAGCAGCCCCGACACGGCGTGCATGCGGTTCGCGAACTCGTGCCGCTGGGCGCGCAGGGCGTTGGTGGCCGTGCGCACCGCGTCGAGTCGCTCGGCGAGCGCGACGACGTCGGTGCGGTCGCGCACGACGGCGACGACCCCGAGGTCGCGGTCGCCGCGGCGCACCCGTCGCGCCTCGACGTAGCCGACATGGTCGGCGGTGACGAGTTCGCCGAGCGCGAGCGGCTCGCCGTCGAGTCCCCGGCGGATGGCCTCGACGAGCGCGGGCGGCAGCTCGAGCTCTGCGAGCGGGCGGCCGATCGCCGCCTCGTCGAGCGCGAGCAGGTCTCGCGCCGATCGGTTCACCGCGCGAACGACGCCGTCGCCCGAGACGGCGACGACCCCGTCGTTCACGCCGTCGAGCACGGCCGCCTGGTTCTGCAGCAGCGCGCCGAGCTCCTCGGGCTGCACGCCGAGCGTGAGCCGTTCGAGCCGGCGGCGGATGAGGAAGGCGGCGAGCGCGGCCACGCCGAACGCGAGCGCGACGGCCGCGGCGATCGCGGCGACGAGCCCCGGCACCTCGGCGAGGACGCTGGCCGGGGCGAACCCCACGCTCACCTCGCCGACGATGCCGGCGCTCCCGCCGCCGAGACCGGTCGGGCCGGCGCCCGGCCGGTACACCGGCACCTTCGCCCTGGCGGACTCGCCGAGGGTGCCCCGCTCCCAGGTGACGATCTCCTCGCCGGCGAGCACCCGCTCGTACTCGGTGCTCACCCGCTCACCGAGCCGTGCGAGATCGGGGTGCGCGAGCCGCAGCCCGTCGTCGTCGGCCACGACGACGAAGAGCGCACCGGTGCGCCGGGCGATCTCCGTCGCCTGCCGCTGCACCTCGCCGTCGGCGAGCACCGCGGCGTCCAGCTCGGCGTCGCCGGCGTACTCGGCGACCGCCCGCCGCAGCTGCGGGTCGGAGGCGACGGTTCGCGCGATCGCGAGCGCGGTCGACTGCGTCTCCGTGCGCAGCTGCTGCACGCCGATCCACGCGAACGCCGCCGCGCACACCGCGATCACCGCCGCCGCGGCAGCGAGCTGGGTCACGAGCATGCGGGTGGTGAACCTCATGCGGCTCCCTCCGCGCTCGTCGGCCCGATGGTGCGCGATCCGATGATGCATCGTCGGCCGACGAAGCACGCGCCCCGAGGCATCCGGCCCGGCACGTCGTGAGCAGAATGCGCAGAACCAACGCTACGCGCAGAACGCGGCGCAATGCGAGTTATCGGCCGGCCGGCCTCCGCAGTCCGTACGCTCCTCGAGACCCACCAGCCCCGTGCGGGCGCTCACTGACAAGGACGTCACCATGCTCGTGATCCTCGGATTCGCCATGATCCTCGTGTTCATGGCCCTCATCATGACCAAGCGGCTCACGCCGATGGTCGCCCTCATCGTGGTGCCCACGATCTTCGGCCTCTTCGCGGGCGCCGGGCTCGGCATCGGCGACATGGTGATGGAGGCGATCGGCGGCATGGCCCCGACCGCGGCCCTGCTCATGTTCGCCATCATGTACTTCGGCATCATGATCGACGTCGGGCTGTTCGATCCGCTCATCCGCTTCATCACGCGCATGCTCGGCAACGACCCGGCGAAGGTCGTGCTCGGCACGGCGCTTCTCGCGGGTGCCGTCTCGCTCGACGGCGACGGCTCCACGACCTTCATCATCACGACCTCGGCGATGCTGCCGATCTACCTGCGGCTCGGCATGAGCCCGGTCGTGCTCACGTGCGTCGCCGGCCTCATGAACGGCACGCTCAACATCGTGCCGTGGGGCGGCCCGACCGTGCGCGCCGCGACCGCGCTCAAGATCTCGCCGACCGACATCTTCGTGCCGATGCTGCCGTCGCTCGCCGTGGGCCTCGCGATCGCGCTCGCCTTCGCCTGGATGCTGGGCCTTGCCGAGCGCAAGCGCCTGGGCACGCTCGCCACCTCGAACGTCATGATCGATGAATGGGCGGATGCCGCGGCCGACGGCCGCACGAGCGCGGGTCGCTTCGGCATGAAGGTGCCTCGGCTCGTGCGCGGCGCGCAGGGCTCGGTCGGCGCGCGGGCGACCCTCGCCACGACGAACATCGTCACCGTGAGCGGGTCGGGCACGCCCGCGCCCGTCGCCGTCGCCGAGGACGAGCGCGACACGGCGATGGCCGACACGATGCTGCACCCCGACCGGCCCACGCTGCGGCCGAAGCTCATCTGGTTCAACCTCGCGCTCACCGTCGCGGTGATGGTGCTGCTCGTGCTCGACGTCATGCCGCTCGCGTTCGTCTTCATGATCGGGTCGGCGCTCGCGCTCATCCTGAACTTCCCGAAGCTCAAGGACCAGTCGGCCGAGATCGTCGCGCACGCGCCGAGCATCGTCGGCGTCGTGTCGATGGTGCTCGCCGCGGGCGTGCTCGTCGGCGTGCTCGACGGCACCGGCATGGTCACGGCGATGGCCGAGTGGGTCGTCGACATCGTGCCGCCGGCGCTCGGCCCGTACCTGGCGATCATCACGGGCGTGCTGTCGATCCCGATGACGTTCTTCATGTCGAACGACGCGTTCTACTACGGCATCCTGCCGATCCTCGCCGAGAGCGCCTCGACCTACGGCATCAGCGCCGCCGAGATGGCGCGCGCCTCGGTCATCGGCCAGCCCGTGCACCTGCAGAGCCCGCTCGTGCCGGCGATCCTGCTGCTCGTGTCGCTCGCGAGCGTCAACCTCGGCGATCACCACAAGAAGGTGCTGTGGCGGGCGACGCTCGTCTCGCTCGTGATGCTCGTCGTCGGCGTGCTCGTCGGGGCGATTCCCTTCGGCTGACGCCCGCGCTGCCGCCGCTCGGCCCGGTTCGGCTCAGCCGAGCCGGGCCGAGAGGCGCGAGCGGCGGAACTGGCCCGCCGCGACGAGCACGGCGACGACGCCGGCGAAGACCGCACAGGAGATGAGCCCGAGCGGCCCGGACAGCCAGGCGGGCGGCACTGGCGACCCGGCGGCCACGAGCAGCGCGCCGAGCCCGGCCGAGGCGTTGAACGCCCCGTGGCCGAACACGGCGGGCCACACCGAGCCCGTTCGCAGGCGCGTCCAGCCGAGCAGCACGCCGAACAGGGTGCACGAGAGCACCATGAGCAGCACGCCCGTGACGTCGGTGAGGCCGAAGTTGTAGCCGAGCAGGATGAGCGGGGTGTGCCAGAACCCCCAGAACGCGCCCGAGACGATGAGCGCCGGCCAGACGCCGAGCGGGCGCAGGGCGGGCAGCAGCCAGCCGCGCCAGCCTACCTCCTCACCGAACGCGAAGGGGGCGTTGACGACGGCGCCGACCGGGATCATCGCGAGCTGCAGGGCGACGACGAGCACCACCGGGGGCATGGAGGTGCCGGGCGGCAGCTCGCCGGCGAGCGCCTCGGCGAACCCCGAGAAGCCGACCGGGTCGAGCACCGCGAGCCCCGCGATCCACGTGATTCCCAAGCCGATCGCGACGATCAGGGGCATGGCGAAGACCATGACGACGCTCATCCCGATCGTGCGCCGCGCCGGACGCAACGGCCACATGCCGAGACCCCGCAGGATGTCGCGCGCCGGGCGCCGCCCGCGGGTCCGCCGGTCCACGACGAGCGCCGCGAGCGTCGCCACGGCCGGCGTCAGCATCATGGCGGTCGCGACCAGCGGCAGCAACGGGTCGGCCATGCCCTCGCCGCGCGCCCAGAGCGGCCAGGCCACGAGCCAGGCGAGCCCGCACGAGACGACGGCGAACACCGCGACCGAAGCCCAGTGCACGTGCCGGTCGGCATCGTCGACCCGCTCGGCGCCCTCGGCTTCCTCGGCACCGACCGCCTCCGCCATGATCCTCGGCTGTTCGCTCATCTTGGCCACGCTACCGAGTCGTGCGCAGCACCGGATCCGCCGCAGGACGGAGATCGCCGGCGCATGAGCGCCGCCCCGAGGCATCCGTGCGGCCGTCGGCCGGCCGGCCGGTCAGGCGACGAGCTGCCGCCAGGCCCCCGCCCGGGCGTCGATCGGCGTGCCGTTCGAGATGCGAGCCGTGCGCGCGGCCGGGTCGAGCTGCACGGTCGCGAGCGTCGCCCAGCGCTCGCCGAACGGCAGCGTCAGGTCGGGGCGGTGGCAGAGCAGCGGCTGGCCCGGATCGGAGTAGAGGAAGGCGAGCAGCTCCTCGTCGGTGCGCGGCTCGGGGTAGTCCGCGAAGCGGGCGGCGATCAGGCCGTAACGCTCGTCGGAGTCGGGCTGGTAGATCTCGGTCTTCTCCTGTGCCTGCGCCTCGCGACTCAGGAAGTGGTTCGTGCGCACGACCGTGCCGTCGACGGGCTCGACGACGAACACCCCGATCGGAGTGATGTCGGTCGTCACGACCGTGTCGGCGTCGAGCAGCGTGAACGAGCTCGACGCGCTGCGCGGCGCGTCGCGCACGAGCTCGACCGCCTCGTCGACCGAGGCCGCCTCCTCGAGCACCGTCGCCGACAGCACGTGCACGGGCACGCCGCCCGCACCGTCGGTGCGGTGTCCGAGGATGTTGAAGTGCAGGGCGAGCCCCGCGCTGTTGACGCCGATCTTGCCGAGCATGCCGTGCTCGGTGAGGCCCGCGACGTCGTACCGGCCGCCGCGCGTCTCGTGCGTGTGCCACTCGCCGTCGAGCTGGTGGTGCCAGTCCCAGGTCTGCAGTCCGAAGGTGCGCACCGAACCGTCGGCGAACCGCACCCGCCGGCCGATCGTCGAGCACTCGCCCGGCGCGGCGCCCACGCCCTGCGAGAGGATCTCGGTGCGCGCATTGAGCGCGTACACGTGCCACGGCTCGACCCCCGCTCCGGCGGCCAGCCCGTCCATCTCGGCGAGCCGGGCGGGCCGCCATCCGCCGACCGCGTCGGCGCAGCTCAGGGCGAGGTCGCGCACGACGGCCTCGTCGAGCTCGTACTTCGCGAAGAGCTCGAGATAGGTCCGCAGCCCTGCGGGCAGGGCGTCGCGGAGTTGCGCGCCCCGTTCACGACCGCGTTCGAGCGGATCGGCGCCGTTCGCGACGACGTGCAGGCGGTCGGTGATGCTGTGCAATGGATCGTTCCTTCAGCGGTTGCGGTGGAGATGGCGCGACGGGTTCCCGGCGCGGTTCAGAGCTGGTGGGCGAGCTGCTCGATGACGCCGCGCCGCGGCACCCAGCCGGGCTGGGGCGCGCACTCGAGCAGCAGTCTCGTGTACGGATGGGTCGGGCGGTCGAGGATCTCGCCGACCGTCCCACGTTCGACGATGCGGCCCCTGCGCATGACGATGACGTCGTCGGCGACGGCGCGCACGACGGAGAGGTCGTGCGTGATGAAGAGGTAGGTGAGCCCCTTCTCGCTGCGCAGCCGGGCGAGCAGGTCGAGCACCTGCGCCTGCACCGAGACGTCGAGCGCCGAGACCGCCTCGTCGAGCACGATGATCTCGGGCTCGGCGGCGAGCGCGCGGGCGATCGCGACCCGCTGCTTCTGGCCGCCCGAGAGCGCAGAGGGCTTCGCGTCGGCGTGCCGTTCGGTGAGGCCGACCTCGGCGAAGAGCTCGAGCAGCCGCGCCCGGCGCCCGGCGCGATCGAGGTCGGGCCGATGCACGCGCAGCATCTCGTCGATGGTCGCCGAGACCGGCAGCGACCGGTTGAGCGAGCCCTGCGGATCTTGGAAGACCATCTGCACGAGCTTCGACCGCGCGCGCAGGCGCGATCGCGACGTGGTCGGTCGCACCTCGTTCCCGTCGATGCGGACCGCGCCGGCCTCGGCCGTCTCGAGCCCGACGACCACGCGGGCGAGCGTCGACTTGCCCGACCCGGACTCGCCGACGACGGCGAGGCACGTGCCGCGGCGCACCGTGCACGAGACGTCGTCGAGCGCCGTGACGCTCGACCGGCGCCCGACATGGAAGGTGCGGCGGAGTCCCACCGCCTCCAGGATGAGGTCTTCGCTCATTCGTGCGCCTCCGTTCCGTTCGCGGGCACCGGCGCACGCCCCGCCGGGTGGAGCAGGGGTCGGGCGGCCATGAGCGCACGCGTGTACTCGGTCTTCGGCCGGTCGCGGATGTCGTCGGGCGTGCCGATCTCGAGGATCGCACCGTCCTTCATGACGGCCAGCCGATCGCACACCGCCGCCGCGAGGTCGAGGTCGTGCGTCACGAAGATCATCGAGAGCCCGTGCTGGCGGCGCTTCTCGTCGAGGATCGCCACGACCTCGGCCTGCGTCGTCACGTCGAGCGCCGTGGTGGGCTCGTCGGCCAGCAGCAGCTTCGGCTCGCCCGACATCGCCCCCGCGATCACGACGCGCTGCAGCATCCCGCCCGAGAGCTGGTGCGGGTAGGAGCCCAGCACCCGCTCGGTGTCGGTGATTCCCACCTGCCGCAGCAAGTCCGCTGCGCGGGCCTTCGCCGCCGCCTTGGGGATGCCGCGGGCATCGGCCATGCCCTCGACGAGGAACCGCTCGACGCGGAGCACGGGGTTGAGCGCGCCGTGCGGGTTCTGCGCGATGAGCGCGAGGTCGTTCGCCCGGATCCGCCGGAGCTGCTCGCCGCGCGCGGCGAGCAGGTCGGTTCCGTCGAGCTCGATCGATCCGCCGACGCGGGCGCCGCCCGGCTCGATGCCGAGGAGGCACTTCAGCGTCATCGACTTGCCCGAGCCCGACTCGCCGACGAGGCCGAGGGCCTCGCCCTGGCGGAGCGAGAACGAGTTGCCGCGCAGGATCTCGGTCTCCTCGCCCGTGTCGGGGTCGGCGACCGCGAGCGTCAGGTGCTCGACGTTCAGCATCAGCGCGTCCTTCCCGCCGCCCGGCGTCCGCCGAGCTGCTCTCCCACGTAACCGAGCGCGGCCACGGTGATCACGATCGCGAGGCCCGCGAAGACGCTCTGCTCCCAGTACCCCTGCAGCAGCGAGGCCTGGCCGTTCGAGACCATGAGGCCCCAGTCGGGCGTCGGCGGCTGCACGCCGAGCCCCAGGAACGAGAGCGCGGCGAGGTCGATCATCGCGTAGCCGAAGTTGATCGTCATGCCCGTGAAGATCTGGGTGCGCACGTTCGGCAGGATGTGGCGCCCCGTGATGACGAGTCCCGAGATGCCCTGCAGTTGCGCAGACGACACGTACGGCAGGTTGCGCTCGCGCAGCGCCACCGACCGGATGACGCGGGCCGAGTACGGCGTGAAGCCGATGGCGAGCGCGATCGAGGCGGTGAGCAGCGACGGCCCGAAGATCGCGACCGCGAGGATGGCGAGCAGCATGTTCGGGAACGCGAACAGCACGTCGAGGACGCGACCGATGAACGCGTCGACCCGGCCGCCGAACCACACCGCGGTCAGCGCGAGGAGCGAGGCCGAGACGGCGGCCACGAGCACGACGACCGTGGGGCCGATGAGGCTCGTGCGCGCTCCCCACACGATGCGCGAGAAGATGTCGCGACCCGACTGGTCGGTGCCGAACCAGTGCTCGAGGCTCGGCGGGAGGTGCCGGTCGACGATCGATCCGACGTACGGGTCGTACGGTGCGATGTACGGCGCGAAGACGGCCGTGAGCACGACGACGGCGAGGATGCCGGCGCAGACGAGCCCGAGGGTGCCGAGCCGCAGGCGCAGCCGCCGCCAGCCCGTGACCGGGCCGTCGAGTCGTTGCCGGCGGATCGCCTGCACCGCGACGGTGTCCTGGCCGACGGTGTTCGCCGGCGGCTCCGTGGTGGTCTGCCGACTCGTCATGCCGACACCTCCCTGGCGAGTCGTACCCGCGGATCGATGACGGCATAGAGCAGGTCGACGATGAGGTTGATGAGGCCGAACGCGAGCACCATGATGAGTGCGATCGCCTGCACGACGGCGAAGTCCTTCTTCTGCACGGAGTTGACGAGCAGCGATCCGATGCCGTCGAGCGTGAACGCGTACTCGATCACGAATGCACTCGCGAGCAGGCCCGCGATGTTCGTGCCGATGACCGTGGTCACGGGCAGCATCGAGTTGCGGATCGTGTGCCGACCGAGCACGATGCGCTTCGGCACGCCGCGCGCGACCGCCATCACGACGTGCTCGGAGCCCTGCTCCTCACGCACCGCCGTGCGGGTGATCCGGGCGACGACCGCGATCGCCGGGAACGCGAGGGCGATCGCCGGCAGCGTCAGGTGCCAGACGCGGTCGGCGAACCCCTCCCCCGATCCCGACACCGGGAACCAGCCGAGGTTCGCACCGAACAGCGCCATCAGCACGAGCGCGGCGAAGAAGGTCGGCACGGCGAACCCGAGGTTCGAGCCGAACACGACGACCTTCTCGAAGGCACCCGAGCGCGTGGCCGCGAGGATGCCCAGCCCGACGCCGAGGAGCACGATCAGGATCGCCGCGTATGCCGCGAGGAAGAGCGTGGTGGGCAGGCGCGACTCGATGAGGGTCGAGACATCCTGCTGCGTCAGCAGGGACCGGCCGAAGTCGCCGTGGAGCACGTCGATGAGCCAGTTCCAGTAGCGCACGAGGAAGGGATCATCCAGCCCGTACTGCGCCCGGATCGCGTCGAGCACCTCGGGGCTGACCGTGCGCCCCTGCACGAGGAACTGCTCGGGACTTCCCGGAGCGAGGTACATCCCGCTGAACACGATGAAGCTGGAGACGAGCAGCACCAGCGCCAGTGCGACGAGGCGTTTCAGCACGTAGAGCATGGACGATCCCTTCCCGCGCGCACCCGGCTACTCGGCCGAGCCGAGGTCGGCGGCCCAGGGGTAGTACAGGTAGATGAAGGAGGCGGGAACCCCGGTCACCGACTGGTCGAGGTAGAGCCGGACCGCGAGGTCGTTGATCGGCACCCAGGGCTGCTGCTGCATGACGAGCGCCTCCGCGTCGACCGTGAGCTCTGCCCGCTTGGCGGGGTCGCTCTCCGCGTAGGCGGCGTCGATCGCCGCGTCGATCTCGGGGTCGGAGAAGCCCGCGTAGTTCTGCTGGCTGCCCGTGTAGGCGACGTTGTCGAGGTGCGCGAGCGGCGACGGGCTCGAGAGGTAGTTCGTGGTGACGAAGCCGTCGTAGCCCTTGCGCGCCTCGGGGTCGGAGAAGAACGCTCCGAACTGGGCGCTCGGCACGCCGGTCGGCTCGAGGGTGAGGCCGAGCTCCTTGGCACCGTTCGCCATCTCGTTGAGGATGTCGGCGTAGAACGAGCGCTCGCTCGGATAGGCGATCTTGATCGGCTGCGAGAGGTCGACGGTCGCGGCCTCGAGCTCCTGCTTCGCGGCGTCCAGGTCGTAGCTCAGGTCGGGCAGCTCGGCGTCGCGCTGCTCGGCGACGTCGGGGTAGTGGTTCCACGGTCCCTGCGGCACGATCGAGCGCGACGGCGTGCCCGTGCCCTCGTAGACGGTGTCGGCGATGGCCTGGCGGTCGGTCGCCCGGGTGAGGGCGCGCCGCACTGCAGGGTCGCCGAAGGTGCCGTTGCCGGTCGAGATGATCGCCATGATCTGCATGCCCTCGCCGTACGAGAGTGCGCCCGTGCTGCTCGTCGAGAGCTGTCCGAGTGCCGGCAGCGGAACGTCGTAGGAGCCCTGGATCTCACCGGTCGAGAGCCCCGTCGCGATGGCGGTGGGGTCGACGACGAAGCCGATCTCGACCTCCTTCGCCTTGGCGCGCTTCTCGGCGTTCCAATAGTCGTCGTAGCGGTCGAGCGAGATCGACTGGCCCTGCTTCCATTCGCCCATCTGGAACGGCCCGGTGCACATGACGCCGGCCTCGGGGTTGCCGTAGTCCTCTCCCGCGGCCTCGCGCTGCTGCTGCTGCACGACCGCGCCGAGGTTCGTGGCCAGTTCCTCGTCGAGGATGGTGTTCGGCTCCGAAAGGGTGAGCGTGACCTCCCACTCGCCGGTCTTCTCGATGCCCGTGACATCGGCGAAGCTCGATGCGAGGTAGCTGCCCTCGGAGGGGTCGAGGTGGCGGTTCAGGCTGAACACCACGTCATCGGCGGTCATCGGCGTGCCGTCCCAGAAGGTGACGTCGTCACGGATCTGGAAGACGTAGGTCTGTGCGTCGTCGGAGACCTCGAAGCTCGAGGCGAGGTTCGGCTCGACCGAGAAGTCCGGCTGCATCTGGAACAGGGACTCGCAGAGGTTGGAGAGGATCGTGTTCTCCGGGTAGTTGAACGCCTTGACCGGGTCGAGCGTCGCGAGTTCGCCGTAGGTCGAGTTCCACGTGACCTTGTCGACCTCGCCGGTCGCGGCCGGCGTGAGCTGCAGGAGCTCGCCCTCGTCGAGCGTCGAGCCGGAATCGCCGCCTCGATCCGCCGTGCATCCCGCGAGCCCCAGGCTCGCGACCGCGAGGAGCGCGATCGATGCTCTTGTCATTGCGGTTTTCACTGTGTCCTCCTGAGCTTCTCCGTCGAATCTCACGCCGTCGAGTGCGATGAGCTACGGCGAAGCTACTAGAAGAATCGATTCTTGTAAATCGATTCCGTAAATCGATTCTCTTGTGAGGATCCCTGCTGCGATCAGCGCAGTCCGCTTGCTACGCTGGCCGGGTGTCCATCGATGCGGCGAGACCGACGATCAACGACGTCGCCGAGCGCGCCGGCGTCTCGCGAACGACGGTCTCGAACGCGCTGAACGGCAAGGGCACGATCGGCGCCGAGACCATCGAGCGGGTCAAGCGCGTCGCAGACGAACTCGGCTACGAGCCCAACGCCATGGCCCGCGGACTCCGGCAGTCGAAGCTCGGGGTCATCTCGCTGCTGATCCGGCCGCTCGAGTCGCTCGACACCGCGATGCCCGAGGGGGTCGACTACTTCCTGCGGTTCGCCGGCTCCGCCGCCCTGGCCGCGATGGACCACGGGTACTCGCTCATGCTCATCTCCGACCCGACGAAGCCCGGCGCGCCGCCCTCGTCGCTCGCCGCCGACGGCTGCCTCGTCGAAGCGCCGATCCGCAACGATCCCGCGCTCACCCTGCTCGACCGCAAGCGCATCCCGTTCGTCGCGGTCGGCGTCGACCCCGCGCGCCCCGACGCCTTCCCTGCGATCGCGCAGCAGACCGAGCGCGACACGCGGCTCGCCCTCGACCACCTCCTCGACGCCGGGGCGCGACGGGTCGCGCTCGTGACCGGCACCGACGAGAACTCGTGGAACGCGCACGCACGGCGCGGCTACGAGCAGTGGGCCGCCGAGCACGGCATCGAGCCGATGATTCGCGCACGCGACGAGACGAGCGGAGTCGACGGCGGTCGCACGGTCGCGCATGAACTCCTCACGGGCGACGCCCCGCCCGACGGCGTGTACTGCCTGACCGGTCGTCACGCGGCGGGATTCGTCGCAGGGGCCCGCGAACTCGGCGTCGGCGTCCCCGACGACCTGCTCGTCGTCGCCGGCTCGGACGCGGTCATGAACCGCACCTCGACCCCCACCATCACCGCGCTCGACCTCCGCCCCGTCGAGACCGCGCGGCTCGCCGTCGACGCGTTGATCCGCCTGCTCGACGGAGAGCCCGTCGACTGGTCGAGCCTCGATCCGGCCAGTGAGCTCGTCGTCCGCGACTCGACGTCGCGGCGCAACGGCGACGCCGCCGTGACGGCCTGATCCCCGGGCAGACCCCCCGGGCGGCCGCTCGCAGCCGACTCACCGTTCGAGGCCGTAGGCTCGATGCACCGCAAAACCCTGATCTGCAGAGGAGTCCGCCTGCCATGAGCGACGCCGCGAACCTTGACGTCTTCAACCGCCGCGAGTCCGAGGTGCGCGGCTACGTGCGCTCGTTCCCGACGGTGTTCGACCGGGCGACCGGTTCGACCCTCGTCGACGCCGACGGCCGCGAGTACCTCGACTTCTTCGCCGGGGCCGGCGTCTTGAACTACGGGCACAACAACCCGGCGTTCACCCGCGCGATCATCGAGTACCTCGAGCGCGACGGCATCATCCACGGGCTCGACATGGCGACCTCGGCCAAGCGCGCGTTCATCGAGGCGTTCGAGCGCCTCATCCTCGAGCCGCGCGGGCTCGACCACAAGCTGCAGTTCACGGGTCCGACCGGTGCGAACGCCGTCGAGGCCGCACTCAAGGTCGCCCGCCAGGCGACCGGCCGCCCGACCGTCGTCGCGTTCACGAACGCGTTCCACGGCCTGAGCATGGGCGCCCTCGCGGCCACCGGCAACAGCCACTACCGCGAGGCTGCTGGCGTCACCCTCGACGACGTCGTGCGCCTGCCCTACGACGGCTACCTCGGCGAGAACGTCGACACCCTCGACCTCTTCGAGAAGATGCTCGACGACCCGGGATCGGGCCTCGACCTGCCTGCGGCGGTCATCGTCGAGGCGGTGCAGGGCGAGGGCGGCATCAACGTCGCGAGCGTGCCGTGGCTGCAGCGCCTGCGCGCGATCACCGCCGAGCGCGGCATCCTGCTCATCCTCGACGAGATCCAGGCGGGGGTCGGCCGCACCGGTGCCTTCTTCGCCTTCGAGGCCGCGGGCATCGTGCCCGACCTCGTGACGGTGTCGAAGTCGATCTCGGGCTCCGGCCTGCCGATGTCGCTCGTGCTGCTGCGCCCCGAGGTCGACGTGTGGAAGCCGGGCGCCCACACGGGCACCTTCCGCGGCAACAACCTCGCGTTCGTCTCCGCCCGTGTCGCCCTCGAGGCGTACTGGGCCGACACGGCGTTCGTCGACGAGGTCGCCCGCAAGTCGGCGCTCCTCGCCGGCGAGCTCGAGCTGATCGCCGCCGAGAACCCGTCGCTCGGACTCACCGTGCGCGGGCGCGGCCTCATGTACGGCCTCGTCTCCGACGGCGACCGCGGCCTCGCGGGGCGCACCTCGAAGGAGGCCTTCACGCGCGGGCTCGTCATCGAGACCTCTGGCGCGTTCGACGAGGTGCTGAAGTTCCTGCCGGCGCTCACGATCACCGACGACGAGCTGCTGCGCGGCCTCGCGATCGTGCGCGAGAGCCTCGCCGCGGTGACGGCGACCGCGGTCGCGGCGAGCTGACCGGCCGGCTCGAGCGGCCCCTCGGCCCGCGGGAACACCCCGACTCATGACCGACGACGCGGCACGGCCGCCCCGCCGCGGGGCCGGCCGGCCGCGCGTCGCGGTGCTGAACCGCGAGCGCATCACCGACGAGGCGCTGCGCCTCGTCGACCGCAAGGGCGCCGGCGCACTCACGATCCAAGCGCTCGCCGACCGTCTGGGCGTCGTCCCGAGCGCCATCTACAACCACGCCGCATCGCGAGCCGTCATCCTCGGGTGGATCCAGGAGCGCCTCGTGCGCGAGGTGGATGTCTCGGGCTTCGGCCCGCTTCCCTGGCGAGCGGCGACCGAACGCTGGGCGTGGAGCTACCTTCGCGTGCTGCGCGCGCACCGGGAGTGCGTCGCGATCTACGCGCACCTGCCGATCCGCGACACCCCCGAGGCGACGCAGATGTACCAGCGCGTCATCGTCGGGTTCCAGGCTGCCGGTTTCCCGCCGCCCGAGGTGTTCGCGTCGATCTCGGCGATCGAGCAGCTCGTGTTCGGCGGCGCCATCGACTCGCTCGGCCCCGAGGACGTCTACGCCCCCGAGGCGCCCGGGATCGTCGCCCAGGCGTACGCACTGCACCGCCGGCGACTCGTCGAGGAGCGCGTGCTGGTCGCCGACCGCGCGTTCGAGCTCGCACTCGGACTGCTGCTCGACGGGCTCACGGCGCGATACCGCATCGCGCCCGCACGCTGACGGCGATGCAGCACACTGCGCGCCCGCGCCCGCGCCGGCGCGCGGGCGCGGATGCATCGCGCGAGTTCGGCACGCGGCCGAGCCATCCGCGCCGTCGCCGCCCTACCCCGCGGCCAAGATGCGCTTCGCCGTGTCGGCGCCGATGCGGATCGCGCCGTCGACGTGCAGGTAGCCGACGCCCTGGATGTCGCTCGACGCGAAGAAGATCGGGCCGACCGGCTCGTTCTGCAGGTGACCCCAGCGGCTGAGCCCGCCCAGGTCGTAGCTGCACGCATAGGCGCCGCGCGTCCACTCCTCGTCACCCCAGTCCGACATCGCGACCGCGACCGGGTTCCGCGCCTCGTCGCCGAAGTACGCGGCGAACGAGTCGAGCACCGCGGCCCTGCGCTCGGCCTCGGGCATCGCCCAGAGCCGCTCGGCCTCGACATCGACGACGAACCCGACGAGCATGCCCTGCGACGAGTCGTGCGTCGAGTTGTCGTAGACCTCGCAGACGAACTCATCGCGCCCGAAGCCCGTACCCGCGAGGCCCCGCTCGCGCCAGAACGGCGTGTCGTACGCGGCCTGCACCTTGACGACGAGGCCCATCGACTGGTGCTGCTGCGCGACCATGCGCTCGCGCGGCAGGTGCGGCTCGTAGCGGATGAGCGAGTACAGGTTCGGGGGCACGGCGACGACCGCGAAGCGCGCGCTGACCCGCAGCTCGTCGCTCTCGGCGACGACGGATGCCGCGCGGCCCGGCCCCTCGTCGGTCCAGTCGAGCCTCCGCACGGGCGACGACAGGAACACGACGTCGTCGCCGAGCTCGTCGGCGAGCTGGGTCGACACCGACTGCATGCCGCCCACGACGCGCCGGTCGAGCAGCAGGCCGTCGTCGACGAGCTCGTGCAGCGAGCCCGCCGACGCGGCCATGAGCATCGCCTGCAGCACCGAGAAGGTGTGCGCCGGCTTCGTCAGCATGCCGCCGGCGATGAAGTGGTCGAACGAGCGGATCGCCTCCTCGTCGTCGCTGAGGGTGCGCAGCCACGCGCTGAAGCTGATCGCGTCGAGCTCGGCGGCGCGCGGGTGCTCCCACGGCGCGGCGGGGTCGAGCTCGGCGGCGAGCGCATCGAGCGCGGCGATGAGGGTGTTCATCGCCGCGACCGTCTCGGACGCGGTCGGGAAGTCGTCGCCCTCGAACTCGGTGCGGCGCCCGTCGGGCGCGAGGTAGACCGAGCGGCCCTCGCGGTAGCGCGGATGGCTCTCCTTGCCGAGCTCGCCGAGCAAGGACTCGAGGGCGTCCTGGCCGGCCGAGATCCACTGGCCTCCGAGCTCGAACCACTCGCCGTCGACCGTGTCCGACCAGGTGCGGCCGCCGACGCGGTCGCGGGCCTCGAGCAGCGCGACCGATGCGCCTCCCTCGACCAGTCGGCGGGCGGTCACCAGACCGCTGACGCCGCCGCCGATCACGACGACGTCCCGGGTGATCTCTCTCACGTTCATGCTCCTCATCGAGTCCTCGAACCGCTCGGTCGTCGAGCCGTCGACGGCGGCATCGATGCGGCCGTCGCGAGGGAGCCTACGAGCATGGGGCGCCCGCGGGTGAGCCGCCGGCGCGGCGGATTCATTTACGCACGCCCCCGCACGCCGCCCGGGCGGGGCGCGAGGATGCGGCCGTTCATTTTCGCGCCCCCGTGCGAGGGTCGGGACGTCCATCCCGAGGCCGTCGCGGGGCGGGTCGGAATCTGGCAGGGTGAACGCTCGAAACCGAGAAGTTCGAGGCCCGCGTGTGACCTTCGAGTGTTTCCGCGACATTCCTGCAGTGAGGAGGTACTCCGTGGAGGACGATGAACCCGGGGACGCCGAACTGCTCCGCAGCATCGGCGCCGGCGACCAGCGAGCCCTGTCGAAGGCGTTCGACCGGCATTCGAACACGGTCGCCCGCTATGCGTGGGCGCTCGCGCCGAGCCGCATGGATGTCGAGGAGATCGTCCAGGACACGTTCCTGGCACTGTGGCGACGAGGCCCGGAGATCGCGCTGCTCGATCGGTCGCTGCTGCCCTGGTTGCTCGTGACCTGCCGCAACATCGCCGCGAACGCAGCCCGCAAGCGTGCACGCGCCGCCACCGACGCGTTGCCCGACGAATGGATGCCGGCGCACTTGTCGATCGTCAGGGCGGACCAGGCGCGCGAGTCCGCCCGCGAGGAGTTGCGATGGGTGCTCGACGCGATCGAGCGGCTCGAGCCGGTCGACCGCCGCGTCTGCGAACTGTGTCTCCTCGACGGCCTGCCGTACGCGCAGGCCGCCACCGAGCTCGGCCTCAGCGTCGGCGCGGTCAAGCAGCGGGTCTCCCGCAGTCGGATTCGCTTGAGGAAGGCGGTGACCGTCGATGAGAACTGAACCACCGAACGGTGACGAGATGGCTCGCCTGCTGGCGTCCGCCAAGGGCGGACTCATGGCCGAGGCCCGACGAACGCCCCGACGGCGTCCCCGCACCGAACTGCTCGTCGGCAGCCTCGTTGCGGCGGTGCTGCTCATCGTGCTCGTGACGGGCGGCGCGCTCGTGGCCTTCACCGGAGGCCCGGCGCCGTTCGCGGGCCCGGGGCCCACCCCGGCGACCTCCGCACCGCCGACCGACGCGACTCCCGCACCCGACGAGTCCGGGCCGACGTCGACCGAGTCGGCCACCGAGCCGGCGGATCGGCTCGCCGCCGTGACGACGATCGTCGTGCGCGCCGAAGGCCTCGACTTCGAAGACGCCGCCGGCGAGGTCGTGACCTCGACGTCGTACGACGACGACACCGGCCTGATCGTCGGGACGCTCACCGCGGTGCTCGGCGAGGTGCCGACCGTCGAGGAGGAGGGCGCGGAAGAGTACCTCGCCTATGTCTGGCCGGGCATCCGCGTCAGCGACGATCTCGGCGAAGGACCGGGTCGCATGCCGACGAACGTCGCGGTGAAGTTCACCCTTCCGGTCGTCGGTGACGGCGTCGCCGTGACCACGCAGCGCGGGGTCGCGCCCGGCGACGACCTCGCCGCCTCCCTCGCCGACGAACCGATCTACCCGGGGTACCCCGAGACCATCGGCATCGTCGCGCTCGAGACGGGACCCGAGCTCGGGCCGCCGTCATCTGAAGGGGTGCCGAACGCGTACGCGGTCGTGGCGTCCGACTCCGTGGAGGAGGACGGCATCCCCTCGGTGGTGAGCGCTCCCGTCAATCTCGGGATCGCCCAGCAGTTCGGTTTCTGAGCGGCGATCTTCGGGCACCGATGCGGGCCGTGCGCACGACGCTCGTGCCCGCATCGCGGCCGCGCGGATGCCCGGTGCCGATCAGTCGAGCCCGGTGCTCGCGAGGTGCCGCGCCCCGTGGCTCAGCACCTTGACGACGACCCCGCGCCGACGAAGCTCGGCGAGCGTGCGCAACTCTTCTTCGACGTCGCGGCCGAGCGCGTGCACGTTCGCGACGACGAGCACGTCGCCGCCGTGCAGGGTGCCGAAGAACCGGGCGAGTCGTTGCTCCCACGACTCGCCGACGTTCTCGGGCGCCGGGTAGCGGAAGTCGAGGATCGCGACCCCGAACGCGAGCAGGTCTTCGCGCTGCTCGAGGATGGGGGGCATGTCGGCCCTGGCCACGACCAGGCCCACCAGACGCGACCCCTCGGGCCGCGCCATCCACCAGTCGCCGTCGCGTCGCAACTCGACAAAGCACTCGGGGCACTCGGTGGCGGCGTGGGCGTGCGTCGCCGACGACCCGCCCACCGTGGGGTGCTCGTCAGTCATCCGGTCGCCTCGCTCCTACCCGTTCCGTCCGGCATTCATCGTACGCGCTCGCGCCGACACCGGGGGTGGGGCCGGTACGGGGCCGGATGCCCCGGCGTGCGCTCAGCGCGGACCCGACGCGGCGCGCCGATCGCGAGACCGGCCGAGCGCGTACGCGCCGGCGCCGGCCAGCAGCAGCGCGATCGCGGCGAGCATCGGCTGCAGCGCCTCGAAACCCGAGGCGGGCAGTGCCCCGGCGTGCGGCGGCTCGGGGGCGGGCGGCGCGGGCGGCTCGGGGGGTTCGGGCGGCTCGGGCGGCAGCACCTGCGAGTTCGCGAACGTGCACACGACCGTCTCGCCGAGCCCGAGCGCGATCACTGCGTTCGCGCCGTCGATCGTCGGCTCCGACGCCCCGCCGGTGCACGTGACCCCGTCGAGCGCCCACCCGGCGGTCTCGAGCTCGGTCACCCGATAGTCGCCGGGCGCGAGCGGCGCGGTGGTGAACGGCTCCGAGGCATCCGACAGAGCGAAGCCCGCTTCGTCGCCGCCGTCCGGCCCCCATTCGAAGCCGAACTCCTGCGACGAGCCGGGCGGTGTCGTCGACTTGTCGACGACGATGACGCCCCATTCGGTGTTCGTGAACGTGCAGGTGACGGTCTCGCCGGGGTCGAGCCCGATCGAGCCGACGAGGTCTGCCGTCGTCGACGGGGTGCCGTCGGCGGCGCCGTCGACGCAGGCGAGCCCGGTCGTCTCGTAGCCGTCGCGCGAGAGCTCCTCGACGGTGTAGCTGCCGGGAACGACCCCGTCGAACGCTGCCGCCCCCGTGCCGTCGCTCGTCGTGATCGTGAACTCGGACGGTGACCGCCAGTCGCCGGTGAAGCCGAACTCGCCGTCGGCCCCGTCGACGGCCTTCACCACGACGATGCGGCCGTAGGCGGAGTTCACCGCACTGCAGGCGCCCACGTCGCCGGGGTTCACCGAGAAGTCGCTGAGATCGTCGAGCACGAACGGGGGGCCGCCGTCGCCCGGCGTGATCGTGCAGGTGAGCGCGCCCTCGATCCAGTCGGGGCGGTCGACCTCGACGAACGAATAGCGCACGCCCGGGATGATCTGCGGCAGCTCGACCTCCGCGCCGCCGCCCGCGGTCGTGACGCCCACGGTGATCGGGTCGATCGCGTGGTCGAGGTCGGTGAGCACGAACTCGAACTCGCCGTCGCCGCCGAGCGAGGTCTTGGTGAGCGCGCCCGTGCCGGCCGTCGCCCGGTTCGTCATCGTGCACTCGAGGTCCAGACCGACGGGCGCCGTGAACTGCAGCCCGGGCGCCTCGAGGTCCTCGTCCGCGAGCCCTGTGCAGGCGACGTCGCTCGACCAGCCCGACGCACCCGACTCGGTGATCGAGTAGCTGCGGCCGGGCATCAGCGCACCCCAGGTCACGATCTCGCCCGACTGCCCGACACCGCTGACGACCTTCGGGCTCGACTCGCCCGTCGGCACCGGATCGATGCCGAGGTCGAACGACCACGCGAAGTCGTCGCCGATGCCCGCGGCCACCTTCGCGACGCTGATCGAGGATGCCTCGGCGGCGTTCTCGACCGTGCACTCGACGGCCTGTCCCGGCGTCGGTGAGAACTGCAGTCCCGCCGTCGCGGGATCGAGGTCCTCGAGGCCGCAGACGGGTGCACCGCGGGACCACCCCGCCTGGGCGGCGCCCGATTCGCGCAGAGTGTACGTCGCACCCGGCACGAGCTCGTCCCATTGCACGGTCGGCGCTGCCTCGGTCGCGGTCCGACCGATGGTGGTGCCGTCGGGTCCGACGAGGTCGAACGCGAACGACCACGCGAGATCCGCATCGGCGCCCGCGACCGTCTTCGTCAGGGTGAGCGAGGCCGTGTCGGCACGGTTGGTGAAGAAGCAGACCGCCGCGTCGGTGTCGGCGAGGTCGACGACGACGCCGCGGCCGTCCGCGCTCGGCTGCCATTCGGCGCCGTTGCAGTCGAGTCCTTCGAGCGTCCAGCCGTCGACGTCCGCAGGCTCCGTGACGGTGTACGACCCGGGCTCGAGCGACCCGAACGACCGGAGCGCGACGTTCGGCGGAGTCGAGTCGCCGTTGAGCTGGAATCCCGTCGGCGCCGCGTCGGGCGGCGTGAACACGAAGTCGAACAGCTGGTCGTACTCGACCGGCACGGTGCGCTTGATGACGGCGATCGAGCCCGCAAGGCTGTTCGTGAAGAAGCAGCGCACGGTCTCGCCCGGCAGCACGGTGAAGTCGATGCTGCGCGCAGCGGTGTCGCCCGTGTGATCGGTGCCGCCGTAGGTGCACGAGAGGTCGGCGAGCCGGGTCGGCGGATCGGCCGCGTCCGAGTCCTCGCTGAGCGTGTACTCGCCGGGCGGCACGCCCGTGAACGTCTCCTCGTAGAGTGTCCCGTCGCCGTTCGGCACCTCGATGTCGAAGGCCTCGCCACCGGGCAGGTCGCTGGCGAACGAGAACGTCCGCCCGTCGACCCCGTGCGCCTCCTTCGACACGATGACCGTGCCGAGCTGCGTGTTCGTGAACGTGCACGTGATGTTCTCGCCCGCCGCCGGCGTCACGGTCGCCGAGCGACCGTCGACCTCGGCGCCGCCGCTGTCGCACGCGATGTCGGGCGCGAGCCAGCCGTCTGCCGCCGCCTCGGTGATGGTCACGTCCTCGCCGACGGGCACGGCGAACGAGCGGCGATCGCCGTCGCCGAGCGTGACGTCGTCCTGGCCGGTCACCTCGAACCCGAAGGCACCGGCCGCCCCGTCGGGCAGCGTCTGCTTCTCGACCGTGACGACGGCCGCGGCATTCGTGATGACGCAGTCGGTCGTGTTCTCGGGTGAGACGAGGAACGCGTCGGACGGGTCGTCGATGACGAACTCCTGCGGCGGACCGCCGCCGAGCGGGATCGCCGTGCAGACGATCGACTGGAGCGACCACGGCGGTGGGATCGACGTCTCGGTGAGGTGGTACTGCGAGCTCACGAGCACGTCCTCGTACGTCTTCGTCTCGCCGGCCGCGAGCGTGTCGACGATCGAGTCGACGGGCGGCGGCCCCGGGATCACCGGTCCGCCCTCGCGGGTGATGGTGAACCCGAAGTCGTCGGTCGGCTCCACGTCGTCGGGCACGGTCGCCTTCGTGACCGTGAGCGCGCCGCAGTTCGAGAGGCTCATGGCGTCGGGTGCGTGGTCGGCGAAGTCCTGGATGTTCGCCTGGGCGGAGTTGCCCGTGCGGGTGAACATCTCCGACACCTCGAAGGTGCGGCACTCGGTCGGGGCGAAGATGCCGGAGGTGTTGAGGTCGATCGCGAACTCGCCGAACGTGTCGAGCGGCTGGTTCGTGAGCGGCGGCCCCTCCTGCCGGATGCCCGTCGCCCAGGTGAAGTCGGCCGTGCCGGGCTGTGCCACCCACGTGCCGGCGCCGAGTGGGTTCGCACAGGCGTCTCCCGCGGTCGGCGCCCAGCGCAGCACTCGCGCCGTGGTGCCCGACGACTCGTAGTCGAACTCGATCAGCACGTCGTTGCAGCGCCCGTTGCCGGGCCCTTCGAGGTGCTGGAAGATGCTGACCTCGCCGTTGCCGACGTAGCGGGTCCAGTACCCGTAGAGGATGGTGTGGCGGGTGCCCGCCGCATCGGTGACCACCTCGAGCCCGTACGCCGTCGAGCAGAGATCGCCCTTCTCGTTCGGCTTCGCCGTGCCCGGCAGCCACGGGTTGGTGTTCGGGCTCTGGCTCGGCGGGGCGCCGGTCGGCTCGGCGCCCGCGGCGCAGGCAGCGGCCAGCGAGCTGTTGTCCCAGTCGAACGCACCCTCGATGATGCCGGTCGACGCCAGGCCCTGGGTCGTCGTGTACGGGCCGGTCGGGGTGAACGTGAAGCTGCTGTCGGGCTGCACGCCGGTGATGAAGTCGCCCCAGTTGAAGGTGTTCGGCGGAGTGCCGGGGTCGACGGTGCCGTCGACGATCATGCCCGTCGCGAGGCCCGACGGCTGGAGGGTCGCGGCCGTCGCCGAGGTGGCCGCCCCGAACGGGGCGAACAGCGCGGCGATCAGCGCGCCGACGGCAACGGCCGCCCGCGCTCGCCCACCGCCGGATCGCCGCCGCGAGCGACTCGCCGCCACGTTCGACCTGCCCGTTCCCCCCGGACTGCGCACGCACTCACCGTATCGAAGTCGACCCTGCGACGGCACCCCTCCGACGATCGCGCGGCGCGGGGATCGGATCGGCGCCGCTCCCGGCCGCGATCAGCCGACCGCGAGGAACTCCGCCGCCGCCTGCCGGAACACCCGCGATCCGGGCGTGTTGAAGTGGTGCCGCCGCGGCACTTCGACGAAGGTGCCGTTCGGCGTCGCCGCCGCCAGGCTGCGCGACTGCTCGACGATGGCGTCCTCCGTGCCGGTCGCGAAGAGCACCGGCTGGCGCGGCGGGTCGGCCGGGTCGGGGTCGGCGTCGCCGAGTCGCATGCCCTCGGCGAGCGCGATGAGCGCGCGCAGGTCGTTGCCGGGCACGCGCTCGGCGAGGGTCACGTAGTTGCGGGTGACCTGGTCGTCGACGGGCGCGCCCTCGTCGACGTAGGCGCGCGCCTGGTCGATCTGCAGGCGGGCGAGCGGCCGCCCGTCGGGGATGCCGCCGAGCACCGCGCGTGACACGTGCTCGGGCGCCTGCACCGCGAGCTGCCAGCCCACGCGCCCGCCGAGCGAGTACCCGAGAAAGCGCACCCCCTCGACCAGCAGGTACGTGTCGAGCACGGTCACGAGGTCGTCGACGAACGCCGACATGCGGTAGGCGGATGCCTCGTGCGGCGTGCCGCTCGCACCGTGGCCGCGCTGATCGACGCCGATCACCCTGAAGCCGGCCGCCGTGAGGTCGCGCACCATGCCGGTGTCGACCCAGTTGTCCTTGCAGCTCGAGGCGAACCCGTGCACGCACAGCACGGTCGGCGCGTCGTCGTCGCCCCAGGTGTAGGTCGCGATGCGGGTGCCGTCGGCGGCCATCACGTACTGCGGCTTCGGCATCACGGTTCGCGCCGGCAACGAGGCATCCATGCCTGCCATTCTGCCGCGCCGTCGCGCGCATCGCGCGGCGCGGCGCTCAGCCCTCGAAGTCCTCGGGGTCGACGTCGTCGAGGAACCGCTTGAACTCCTCGAGCTTCGACTCGTCGATCGGCATGGCGGCTCCGCCCGAGGCATCCCCGTGGTGCGACGACCCGGAGGGCTCGGACGCCGCCTCGCCGGCGAGCTCCGCCGGGATTCCGGCGTCCTCGAGCACCTGCTCGGCGATCCAGATCGACGCCTCGGACCGCACGGCGAGCGCGATCGCGTCGGACGGCCTGGCATCGACGATGCGCGGCCCCTGCCGGGTGACGAGCGTGAGCTCGGCGTAGAACGTGCCCTCGTCGAGCTTCGTCACCTCGACCCGCTCGAGGCGGGCGCCCAGGGTGCCGAGCAGCGTCGTCATGAGGTCGTGCGTGAGCGGGCGCGGGGTCGACTCGCTGCTGAGTGCGATGAGGATCGAGTTCGCCTCGTTCCGGCCGATCCAGATGGGCACGACGACCGGCCCGTCCGGGTCGTCGGCGAGCGGGCGCAGCAGCACGAGATGCTGCCCCGACTGGTCGAGCGCGATGCCGAGCACCCGCACCTGGATCATGCCGTCCTCCGTCCCGCGACCTCCTTCGAGCGTAGGCTCGTTCACCTGCCGGCACATCATCCGAGACCGAAGGAGCCGCCGATGACCGACTGGACCGCCGACGAGCTCGACCGCGTCGGCGCCGCCGAAGAGCTGCAGCTCGCGTCTCGGCGCGCCGACGGGTCGCTGCGCCCGTACGTCACCATGTGGGTCGCCCGCGTCGGCGACGACCTCTTCGTGCGCTCGGCGTACGGCCCCGAGGCCGGCTGGTACCGCCGCGCCGTCGCGAGCGGCACGGGCCGTGTCAGGGCCGGCGGTGTCGAACGCGACGTGAGCTTCGCGGGCGCCTCGGCCGAGGTGCAGCGCGACCTCGACGCTGCGTACCGCGCCAAGTACGCCCACCATGCCGAGCGCATCGTCGCCACGGTGGTGGGCGAGCGCCGCTACGACGTCACGATCCGGCTCGTCCCCGAGGCCGACGCCGGCTGATGCCCGATCTCGAGATGGTGCGCCTGCCCGCGGGCATGGTGGGCCTCCACGACGCGCGCCGGAAGGTGCGGTGGACGGTCGAGCTCGAATCGTTCGAGATCGGCCGCTTCGCCGTCACCCAGGAGCAGCTCGCCGAGGCGATCGGCGAGACCGCGAGCCATCCGCTTCGCCCGGCGGCCGATGTGAGCTGGCTGCGGGCGATCCGCTTCTGCAACGCCGCTTCCGAGTGGGAGGGGCTCGACCCGGCGTACGCGTTCGACGGGCTCGACGTCCACTGGGACGCGACGAGCGACGGCTATCGCCTGCCGACCGAGGCCGAGTGGGAGTACGCGTGCCGTGCCGGGTCGACGGGGCCCCACTACGGCCCGCTCGCCGAGGTCGCGTGGACGGCGGCCGACGGCGTCTCCGCGCCGCAGCGGGTCGGGCTCAAGCTGCCGAACCTCAACGGGCTGTTCGACACGCTCGGCAACACGTGGGAGTGGTGCTGGGACCTGCTCGACCCGGCGCGCTACGACGACTACCGCGTGTTCCGCGGCGGCGGCTTCGCCGACGACGCGTGGAGCGTGCGCGCGTCGACCCGGCGCGGCGGTGCGCCCGGCATGCACCACGAGGACGTCGGCTTCCGCGTCGCTCGGGGTGGCTTCGACGAAGCGGATGCCGCGCAGGGGTGGTCGCTCGCGGCCGACCTCGAGCGGGCGACGATCGACGAGCCGCTGCCGCCGGGGTGGACGCCTCGGCGCTGAACGGCGCCGCGCCGCGTCGGCTCGGCGCGGCGCCGCACGTGTCGGCGGCGCATGGCAGACTCGCGGCATGGCGCAGCAGATCGGCACCCCGGGCGGCACGCCCGAACGCCCCGCAGTGTTCTTCTCCGGGCCCGACGAGTTCCGTGCGTGGCTCGAGGCGAACCACGACACCGAGACCGAGCTGTGGATGGGCCTCTACAAGAAGCACGTCGCCGATCGCCCGCTGACGTGGGAGCAGGCGGTGCCGGTCGCCCTCTGCTACGGCTGGATCGACTCGGTCGCCCAGCGCATCGACGACGATGCGACGCGCCAGCGCTGGTCGCCGCGAAAGCCCTCCAGCATCTGGTCGAAGGTCAACATCGCACTCGTCGAAGAGCTCACCGCGCAGGGCCTCATGACCGAAGCCGGCCTCGCCGCATACGCCCGCCGGCGCGAAGATCGCACGGGCGTGTACTCGCACGAGAACCCCGACCAAGAGCTGCCGCCCGAGTGGGCCGCCCGAGTCGAGGCGAACCCCGCGGCATCCGCCTTCCTCGAGGCGGCGACGCCGACGTACCGCCGGCAGGTGACGCACTGGGTGCTGCAGGCGAAGCAGCAGGCGACCCGCGAACGCCGGCTCGCCCAGCTCATCGACGACAGCGCGGCGGGCGAGCTCGTGCCGTTCCAGCGCTACGGCGAGACGCCGAAGTGGGTCCTGCGCGCCGCCGAGGCGGCGCCCGCGGCCGGCGGGTCGAGCTGACGTGACGAAGGGGTGGATGCCTGGGCCCAGGCATCCGCCCCTTCGTCGCTCGGTCGTCGCGGCACGATGAGCCGCTCGCCGGCGTCAGGCCCGCGCGAGTCCGTAGATCGGGCTCTTCTCCTGCTCGGCCTCGTGGTCGGGGCCGAGCGGAATGCCCGAGCGGTCGCGCAGCAGCAGGGTCGCCACGAGGCCGATCAGCGTCATGCCCGCCAGGTACCACGTGACGGCGTCGGTGGAACCGGTCGTCTGCACGAGCCACTGGGCGATGGTCGGGGCGAACGCGCCGCCGAGGATGGCACCGATCGCGTACGAGATCGAGACGCCTGAGAAGCGGATCGAGGCCGGGAACAGCTCGGAGTACAGCGCCGCCTGGGGCCCGTACGTGAAACCGAGGCCGATCGTGAGGGTCACGAGCCCGAGCGTCAGCAGTGCGAGGTTCGCGGTGTTCACGAGCGGGAACAGCAGGAAGACGCCGACGAGCTGCAGGATCCAGCCGATGATGTACGTCGTGCGACGGCCGATGCGGTCGCTGAGCCAGCCCGCCACCCAGGTGAAGACGAGCCACGAGACGGCCGAGACCGTCACGGCGCCGAGCACGTCGGCGGTGGCGAGCCCGATCGGGCCCTTCTCGTCGGTCGCGTAGCGCTGGATGTACCCGCCCGTCGTCATGTAGCCGACGGCGTTGTTGCCGGCGAAGACGAGCGCGGCGATGAGCACGAGCAGCGCGTGCCTGCGGAAGAGCTGCACGATCGGCATGCGCGTCTGCTCCTTGCGCTCGGCGATCTCGGTGAAGACCGGGCTCTCCTCGACCTTTCGACGCACGTAGTAGCCGATGAGGATGAGCACGACGCTCAACAGGAACGGCACGCGCCAGCCCCACGCGAGGAAGGCGTCGCCGGGGGCGATGACCGCCATGAGCGCCATGGTTCCCGAGGCGAGCAGGAGCCCGAGCGGCACGCCGATCTGCGGCGAGGCCCCGAACATGCCGCGTTTCTGCTTCGGCGCGTGCTCGACGGCCATGAGCACCGCGCCGCCCCACTCGCCGCCCGCCGAGATGCCCTGCAGGATGCGCAGGAGGATCAGCAGGATCGGGGCCGCGATGCCGATCGCCTCGTAGGTCGGCAGCACGCCGACGAGCGTCGTCGCCGCACCCATCAGGATGAGGGTCAGCATCAGCACGAGCCGGCGGCCGTACTTGTCGCCGAGGTGACCGGCCAGGAACGCGCCGAGGGGGCGGAACAGGAAGCTGATTCCGACGGTGATGAACGCCAGGATCTGCGCGAACTGCTCGCCGGCCGGAGCGAAGAACAGCTGTGCGAAGACCGTGCCGGCCGCTGTCGCGTAGATGAAGAAGTCGTACCACTCGACGGTCGTGCCGACGACCGTCGCGAAGACGACCCGTCTTCGGTCGCCCACCGCTGAGATCGTGCCGGTGGGGGTGAATCCGGGCTGGTCGGGTGCGCTCATCGTGCGACTCCTTCGTCTGGTGAGGGGCCCGGTGACGCGCGCGGCGCCCCACCGAGGAGGCCGCCGTGAAGGGTCGACGACGACCTGCGCTCGATCATATACGATTTCAGATCTGATTGGGAGATCCACGTGCAGGCCAATATCCGTCCACTCGCAGCAGGCACGGGCAGCGCCCGGCAGCCCCGTATCCTTGCCGAGTGACGACGACGGCTTCCCGGTTCTCAGCGGTGCTCTTCGACTGCGACGGCGTGCTCGTCGACTCGGAGCGGATCACGCTTCGGGTACTGCGCGAGATGCTGGGCGAACTCGGCTGGCGGGCGACCGAGGCCGACGTCGTGCGACACTTCCTCGGGCGCTCGCTGCGTGACGAGTGGCGCGTCATCCTCGAGCACACCGGCTTCCGCATCGACGACGCCTGGGTGCTCGGGTTCCGGGCCCGGCGCGACGCCGCCCTCGCGGCGGAGGTCGCACCGATCCCGCGGGTCGCCGACGCCCTGTCGGCGATCGCGGGCCTCGTCGGCGAGCGCATGGCGTGCGTCTCGGGGGCCGACCGCGGCAAGGTCGAGCTGCAGCTCGACACGACCGGGCTGCGCCCGTTCTTCGGCGAGCGCATCTTCAGCGGCATGGAGCAGGCGCGCACGAAGCCCGCGCCCGACGTCTACCTCGCCGCCGCCCGCTCGCTCGAGGTCGACCCGACCACGGCGCTCGTCATCGAGGACTCCGTCGCCGGCGTCGCCGCGGGCGTCGCCGCAGGCGCGACGGTCTACGGCTTCGCCCCGCTCGGGCCGACGCGCACCGACCCCGCGGCCCTGTCGGCCGCCGGCGCCGGGCTCGTGTTCACCGACATGGGAGAGCTCGCGGCGCTCGTCGCCGCCTGAATCAGCTCGAGCCGGCGAGTGAGCCGCAGCACGATCAGGAGCGGCACGATGCCGATCACGCCGAACGAGATGTCGATCAGCTGCCAGCCGAGCGGGATGCCTCGGATCGAGCCCGCGATCAGCGCGAGCGGCACGACGCCGAGGCAGGCGAGCATCCCCCACTGGGTGACCCAGACGTTGCGCACCGGATCGCGGTAGGGACCGATGAATGCCGCCGCGATGACGAGGTGCGCGAACGCGAGCCAGTCGGTGCCGTACGCGAGGAAGGGGTGCGCACGGTAGCTCTCGCGCAACGCCTCGTCGACGCGCTGCACCCACTCGACGACGCCCGGCGCCCAGTCCGCGGCACCGAGGCGTTGCAGCACCTCGGCACCGAACGCGAGCTCGACGTCGAGCGGGAAGGCGGTGACCCCGCTCACCACGAGCCCCGCGATCATGACGACCAGCCAGATCCGGATCCACCGCAGGAGGTGCCGCGATCCGGTCGGCGGAGCGAGGCGGCCATCGGTGAGGGCGGGCTGTTCCATGGGCGCGAGCCTAGTGCCGCCGGGGTCAGACCCGGGCGGCCGGCGCGAGTTCGTCGATCGCGGCCAGGAGCGCCCGTCGGTCGTAACCGGCGGTCGGCAGCGTCGACCCGTGCGCGTGTCGCACGAGCCCCGCGGCGTCGACGAGCACGGTGCCCGACTGCTGCATCGACCCGAAGACGCGCTTCGTGAGGCCGACCGCCTCGTGGGCCGTGCCGTCGGCGCCCGTGACGACGGGGAACGGCACGCGGCGGCGATCCTTCCAGGCCGCCGCCTCTTCGCGATCCTCGGGCACGGCGATCAGCACCGAGATGCCGCGCGCCGAGAGCTCGCCGGCCCGGCCGACCAGGTCGCGCACGTGCGCGTTGCAGACCGGGCACGTCGTCGTTCGCATGAAGAACGCGACCATCCCGCGCTCGCCCAGGTGATCGAGCAGTCGAACGGGCTCGCCGGTGCTGCTCTGCAGTTCGAGGTTCGGCATCCGAGTACCTGCCGTGATCATGTCGTCTCCTCCGCTATTTATTCAGGTTGCCTGATCAACAGGCTACTTGAAGATTTACGTCTCGGCTACCGTTGAGCCATGGCCCACTCGCCGGCGTTGCCCCTCGGGATGCTCGCCGCCCGCCTGGCGAAGGAGTTCGAGGGCGAGGTCTTCGAGCAGCTCACGCGGGCCGGCTACCCCGATCTGCGCGTGCGCCACTCGGTGCTGCTCGGCGCGCTCGACAGCACCGGCCTGCGCCTGACCCAGCTCGCCGCCCAGGCGGGCATGACCCCGCAGGCGATGGGCGAACTGGTCGACGACCTCGAGCAGGGCGGTTACCTCTCGCGGCGCGCCGACCCTGCCGACCGGCGGGCGCGACTCATCGTCGCGACCCCGAAAGGCGAACGCGCGCTGGCCGACTGCCTGCGCATCGTCGCGTCGATCGAAGCGTCCTACGCGCGCAGGCTGGGCGCGGAACGCTTCGAGGCCGTGCAGGGGGCGCTCGCCGAGCTCCTCGAGCCCTGATCGGTCAGTCGCCGGCCTTCCCGTCGCCGAGCCGGGCGGTGAGCCGGTCGACCTTCGCGTTGAGCTCCTGCACGGCGGCGAACAGCTCGGCCCGCGTCGGGCCGTCGTGCTCGACGACGTGGACGAGCAACTGCCCGTTGGGCTCGAGCCGCGCTCGCTTCACGTCCTTCAGGCGTGGCACGCCGGCATCCTGCAGCGCGATCTTCAGGTCGGAATGCGTGAAGCGCTGCCGGCGGAGGGCCGCTTCGTCGGGCTTGCCGTCGCGCACCACGACCACGGCATCGCCGGCGACGAGCTTCTGCGCGCGCGGACTGCGGAACATGACGTAGGCGAGCGCGGCGTTCAGTGCGAAGAGCGCGACGGCCCCGATGATGGCGCCGCTCACGGTGTTGTCGTCGCCGATCAGCCCGTTCTGCACGGTGTTCGAGACGAGCAGCAGCAGGATGAAGTCGAAGGTCGTCAGCTGCGCCATGAGCCGCTTGCCGCTGAGCCTGAGGGCGACGATCAGGAACGCGTACAGCAGGGCCGTGCGGATGAGCTTCTCCCAGACCGACACGTCCAGTTCGAACATCGAGCTCCACATGCGACCATCATCGCCCCGACCGGGCGCTGCGGCTCGCAGCCCCGCCCGGCAGCGTGGACCGGCGGCCTCGCGGGCCACGAGGCGTCCGTCGCCCCGTTCGGCCTACTCGACGGCCGCCGCCGCGTACTCGTTGGCGACGGTCGCGACCTTGTCGACGTAGTCGTTGTCGTGGTTGTACGAGTACACCGCGGCGCGCCAGCCCTCGGGGTCGGTCATCGCCCCCGAGGCGCAGAGGTACCGCGCGGTCGTCAACGCGGCGTCGTCGATCTGGTGCGGGTCGGCGACGTCGTCGCCGTTGCCGTCGCTCGCCCATTTCGACCAGGTCGTGGGGATGAACTGCATCGGGCCGACCGCGCGGTCCCAGGTGGTGTCGCCGTCGAGCCGGCCGCCGTCGGTGTCGGCGATGGCGGCCACGCCCTTGCCGTCGAGCGCAGGACCGATGATCGGCGGGTCGGCGTACCCGCTCGCGTCGAGCGAGCTCGCGCCGTGTCTGCCGTGATCCGATTCGATGTCGCCGATCGCGGCGAGCGTCGCCCAGTCGACTCCGCAGTCGGGCGCCTCCTCGGCGAGCACGATGTGCGCGGCCGCGTAGGCCGCGAGCGCCCGCTCGGGGATGCCGGCGTTGGCAGCGATGCGGGAGATCCACTCGGTGTCGACCGTCGGAAGCGGCACGACCTCGGATTCCGAGAGCACGGTGGGCCCCTCGGGGGTCTCGCCGTCGGTCGCCTCGGGCGTCCCGGGCTCGGAGTCGGGCTCGGAGGCGACCGGGGGCAGCGCCACCCTCGCGCCGTACGCGGCCGGTGCGGCGAACCCGCCCGGATTGGCCGCCGTGCCCATCACGTTGACCGCGAACACGACGCCGACCACCAGCGCGACGGCACCGACGACGCCCCCGACGGCGAACCCGGCGATGACGGCGACGCGACGGACGAGCCGCCATCCGGTCGCCCGCTCGCGCGGCGGCCGGTACTCGCTGCGGTCGTCGACGTCGGACTCGTCGCTCCAGGACATCAGGTGGTTCGCTCCGTTCGGGCGCTGGTTCAGAGGTGCCCGCCGGATCGGTCGTCGTTGCCTCGAGGCTCGGCGATCACGACCCGTCCTCCCACGGTACGCGCCTCAGCCGGCTCCCGCACGAATTCATCCACAGGAGGCACCGCCGCGAGCGGTGCCGGCGGTCCCGAGCCGCGTCGACGCGCGGGTGACCGATCAGTAGCCGACCGTGAACCGCTCGCGCCGGTGGTCGCCGTTCTCGACCTCGTCGACGACGGCGATCGCGAAGTCGGCGCCCGAGATGAACGACGAGCCGTCCTCGGCGACGACGACGACCTCGCCGCCGGTGCGGTAGGCGCCCGTGCGCTCGCCGGGCTGCCACGAGCCGAAGACCTTCGGAGGGTGCACGAGGAACCAGTCGAGCCCGGGCTCGCTCGCCTCGAGCAGGTCGAGCGACTCGATGCCGACGGTGGCCTCGTGCAGGTACTGCTCGGGCACGCCGAGGTCGTAGAGGCGCGGTCCGCCCGGGGCGGAGAGGCTGCCCATCGCTCCCCCGACGACGCCGAGGCGGGTGGGCGTGCCGGTGAGCCGGTCGGCGAGGGCGCGCAGCGCACCGGGCACCTCGTCGGTCATGTCGCCGCGCGGGGCGACCGCCGAGATCACGGCATCGGCACCGTCGAACTGCGCCGCGAGTCCGTCGAGGTCGAGGATCGACCCGCGCACGTACTCGACGCCGGCGACCTTCTCGCTCGGCTCGTTGCGCGACACCGACACGACCTCGTGTCCTCGTGACGCGGCTTCGGTCGCGATGTGTCCGCCGGCGTAGCCGGTGCCTCCGATGACGACGATGCGTGCCATGCTGCTCTCCTCCTGCCGCCCCGATGGCGGCACACGATGAAATGCAACGCTCTGGTGCACCGGGCATTCCGGACTAGGCTCGGCCTCGGCACGTGGAAGGGCTGAGATGGCCGGGTCGAACGCATTCTCCGAAGATCAGCTGGCGATCGTCGACGCCGTGCGCGAGTTCACGGCGACCGAGCTCGCGCCCTTCGCGAACGAGCGCGACCGCACGAAGCACTTCCCGCTCGACACGCTCGAGCGGGCGGGCCTGCTGGGCCTGGGCGGCATCTACGTCGGCGAGGATGTCGGGGGCTCGGCGCTCGATCGATTGACCGCGACGCTCGTCTTCGAAGAGCTCGCCAAGGGCGACACGACGATCGCCGCGTACCTGTCGATCCACAACATGGTGGCGTGGATGATCGATCGGTACGGCGACGACGCGCAGCGGGAGCGCTGGCTGCCCGGGCTGACGTCGCTCGTCGACCGCGCCAGCTACTGCCTCACCGAGCCGTCGGCGGGCTCCGACGCCGCGGCGATCACCACGACGGCACGGCGCGAGGGTGACGAGTACGTGCTGAACGGGGTGAAGCAGTTCATCTCGGGCGCCGGCGTCTCGGCCGTCTACCTCGTCTTCGCCCGCACCGGCGAGCCGGGTGCACGCGGAATCAGCGCGATCGTCGTTCCGGCCGAGGCTTCCGGCCTGTCCTTCGGTCCCGACGAGCAGAAGATGGGCTGGCGCGCCCAGCCCACCCGGCAGGTCGTGCTCGACGGCGTCCGGGTGCCGGTCGGCCACCGCCTGGGCGATGAGGGCGACGGGTTCCCGATCGCCCTGTCGGGACTCGACGGCGGACGGGTGAACATCGCGGCGTGCTCGCTCGGCGGCGCGCAGTGGGCGCTCGATCGTGCCCTGCGGCACGTGCGGGAGCGCGAGACGTTCGGGCGCCCCCTCGCCGAGCACCAGACGGTGCGCTTCACGCTCGCCGACATGGCGACCGAACTCCACGCCGCGCGACTGCTCGTGCACGACGCCGCCGCCGCGATCGTCGACGGCGTGCCCGACGCGACGGCGAGGTGCGCGATGGCGAAGCGCTTCGCGACCGATGCCGCATTCACCGTGGCGAACGCCGCGCTGCAACTCCACGGCGGGTACGGCTACCTCTCGGAGTTCGGCATCGAGCGCGTCGTGCGGGACCTGCGCGTGCACCAGATCCTCGAGGGCACGAACGAGGTCATGCGCATGATCGTCGCCCGACGCCTGCTCGGCGGCCGATGACTCGGAGCGGTCGCCGGCGCGGCCGCCGTGACGGTCAGTCGGCGAGCAGTCCCGCGTGCAGCAGCTCGAGGTAGTTCTCGCTGACGCTCGCCGCGGTGTGGCTGCCACCCGGCCGGTACCAGAACACCGTCGACCAGACCGCGTCGCGGATGAACCGGAACGCGAGCCGCGGATCGACCGAGTCGCGGAAGGCGCCGTCGGCCTGGCCGGCCGTGATCTGCTCGAGCCAGAGCTCCTCGATGCGCGCGGCCCCGTCGGCGAGGAACTCGAAGCCGGGCTGGGTCATCATGAACCCGGTCTCGTTCTGGTAGATGCGCACCTCGTCGGGGCGCTGTTCGATCGTGAGGAATGCGTGCTCGATGAGCTGGTCGAGGTGCTCGCGGTAGCTGCCCTCGCTCGCGACGATGCGCTCGAAGTGCGCGAGCGTGTCGTCCATGAACGCGCGCAGGATCTCCTGCAGCACCGCCTCCTTCGAGGAGAAGTGGTGGTACAGGCTGCCCGAGAGGATGCCCGCCTCGTCGGCGATGTCGCGCACCGTCGTCGACGAGTATCCGCGCGAGGCGATCAGCCTCGTCGCGATCGCGATGATCTCGTCGCGCCGCCCCGAACCGTCGCCCACGTCAGCGCCCGCTGACCTTGCCGAACAGGCGGGCGATGGGAGCGAGCACGAGCGGCCGCGCTGCGATCCAGGCGACCGCGATCACGACGAGCGAGGCGACGAAGATCCAGAAGCCGACCCAGTTCACGGCGTCCTGGCTGGCGTACATGTGGTTGAGGTTGCGCAAGATCCCGGTCGCGAACACGAGCCCGACGTGCACGATGATGAAGGCGACGAAGTACAGCATCACCGGGAAGTGCACGGCACGAGCCCACTCGACCGGGTAGATGCGGTTCAGCGTCTTCGCGTTCTTCGGCCAGATCCCCGACATGCGCACGCCCGTGATCACCGCGAGCGGGGCCGCGACGAAGACGGTCATGAAGTAGGCGATCTGCTGCAGGCTGTTGTAGTTCACCCAGCCGTTCTCGGTCGGCCAGTCGAGCGAGAGGTACTGCAGCAGCGCCGAGATCGCGTTCGGGAAGACCTCCCAGCTCGTCGGCACGATGCGCATCCACTGGCCGGTCGCGAAGAGCAGCACGACGAACACGACGCCGTTGACGAGCCACAGGATGTCGAGCGACTGGTGGAACCACAGCGCGAGGCTGATCTTGCGCTTCGCGTTCCAGCGCGGCGACCAGAACGCGGTCGGGCGCTTCTGCGTCCGCACCTGCAGGCCCGACCGGATGATGAGCACGATCAGGAACACGTTGAAGAAGTGCTGCCAGCCGAGCCACGCCGGAATGCCGACGGGCGCCGACTCGGGCAGGTGGTACTCGCCCGGGTAGCTCGCGATGAAGTCCTGCATCGGCGCGGTGGCGAGCAGCCAGTTGACGACGACGACGACCCCGGTGCCCGCGAGCAGCAGCCCGAACCCGCCGATGACGAGCACGGCGGCCCACTCGGCGCGCGAGTACGGTCCGTACAGCTTCGGCCATGGTTCGGCGACGGGCGGGGTGGATGCCGCGACGGAAGTCGCTCGTCGAGGCTGCGGCATCGGGGCGCGCCGGGGCGCGGCACCGGGCGCGGCGACGGGAGCGGGCGCGGGCGCGGGCGCGGGAGCGGGCGCGGGCGCGACGGTGGGCGTGGGCGCGACGACGGCAGCGGCCTCGACCGTCGGGGCGACCTCGGCGACCGGCGTCTCGACGACGCGCTCGGGCCGGGCGGGCGCCGTGCCGGCCGGGGGCCAGGGGTCGCCGTCGGGGGTGCGCGGCAGCCCGCGTCGCAGGGCGACCGCCCCGGCGACGGTGCTCGCGCCGGCGGGGGCCGCTGCCGGAGCCACCTTCGCGGCGCGCGGGGCCGTGGCGGCGGGGGCCGCCGTGGCTGGGGGCGCGGGCGCGACATCCGTCGGCGGCGTCGAGTCGAGCGCCGCGGCCGGAGCCGACGACGCGGGGGGCCATGGCTCGCCGCCGGGAACGCGCGGGAGGCCGCGCCGCACGGGCCGCGGCGACGGCGCAGCGGGGACGACCGCCGTCGCGGGGGCTGCCGCGGTCGCCACGACCGCGGTCGCCGGGGCGGCAGCCGCCGCGACCGCCGGAGACGCCTCAGCGGTACCGGTCGCCGCCACGACACCCGCGGGCATCGTCGCCGCCTCCGCGACCTCGGACACCGGAGGCCAGGGGTCGCCGCCCGCGAAGCGGGGCAGGCCCTGCCGTGTCGTTCGCCCGTACGTCGCCATCGGTCGCTACGCCTTCCTCGCCTCGAGCGCGGCGATCAGCTGCGGCACGACCGTGAACAGGTCGCCGACGATGCCGAAGTCGGCGATCTCGAAGATGGGGGCGTCGCCGTCCTTGTTGATCGCGACGATCGTCTTCGCCGTCTGCATGCCGGCCCGGTGCTGGATCGCGCCCGAGATGCCGAGTGCGATGTAGAGCTGCGGCGACACCGAGACACCGGTCTGGCCGACCTGGTACGACTGCGGCACGTAGCCGGCGTCGACCGCCGCGCGCGAGGCGCCGACCGCGGCGCCGAGCACGTCGGCGAGCTGCTCGACGAGCGCGAACTGCGCCTCCGAGCCGAGACCGCGGCCGCCCGACACGACCTTCGCCGCGCCGCGCAGTTCGGGACGCGACGACATGACGACCGCCTCGTCGACGCGCCCGATGGCGGCGGCCCGACGACCGGATGCCTCGACCGCGAGCTGCTCGGTCGAGACCGGCTGCGCCTCGGCGCGGGCATCGACCGCGCCCTCGCGTACGGTGATCACCGGGGCGCCCCACGTGACCGCGGAGTCGACGTTGTAGGCGCCGCCGTAGACCGAGTGATGGGCGACGACCCCCTCGGCGTCGCGCGAGACCGCGACGGCGTCGACTGCGAGACCCGAGCGCGAGCGGGCCGCGTAGCGGCCGGCGACCTCGCGCCCCTCGATCGAGTTCGGGACGAGGATCGCGTCGGGTCGCACGAGCTCGGCGGCCGCGGCGAGCGCGTCGGCGCCGGGCACGGTCACCTGCGCACCGGCCTCGGCGCCCTCGGCGACGAGCACATGGGTCGCCCCGAGCGCGGCGGCATCGGCCGCGGCCTGCTCACCGGCGCCGGCCGCGCCGACGATGAGGGCGACCGGAGTGCCGACCCCGGCGGCGGCGCCGAGCAGTCCTGCGGCGCTCTTGGTGAGCTCGCCAGAGGGGGTGAGGTCGAGGAGGACGAGGATCGAGTCGGCCTGGAAGTCAGTCATGTCGATCCCCTTTACGCGAGCCGGTTCTGGACGAGGTACTCGGCGAGCCGCTCGCCGGCGTCGCCCTCGTCGACGATCTTGGTGCCCGCCGTGCGGGGCGGCTTCTCGGCGAGCGAGATCATGATCGAGCGCGACGCCTCGGTCGTCTCGGCATCGACGCCGAGGTCGGCGAGCGAGAGCGTCTCGAACGGCTTCTTCTTCGCGGCCATGATGCCCTTGAAGTTCGGGAACCGGGCGTCCGGCAGCCGTTCGGTGATCGAGATGACCGCGGGCAGCGCCGCCGTGACCTGCATCGTGCCGTGGTCGCTCGCGCGCTCGCCGCGCACCTCGCCGTCGGCGATCTCGACCGAGTTCAGGCTCGTCGCGTTCGGCACGTCGAGGAGCTCGGCGATCATCGCCGGCACCACGCCGCCGGAGCCGTCGGTCGACTCGTTGCCGGCGATCACGAGGTCGTACCCGATGCGCTGCACCGCGGCGGCGAGCACCTCGGCGGTGAGCCCGAGGTCGGCCCCGGCGAGCGCGTCGTCGACGACCTGCACGGCCGACGACGCACCCATCGCCAGGCCCTTGCGCACGGTCGCCGCAGCGGACCCGGGCGACATCGAGAGCACGACCACCTCGGTGCCGGCGTTCGCGTCGGCGTACGAGAGCGCGACCTCCAGGGCGCGCTCGCCGATCTCGTCGAGCACCGTGTCACTCGCGGCGCGATCGGCGAGGCCGGTCTGCAGGTTCAGCTTGCGGTCCCCGTAGGTGTCGGGGACCTCCTTGACCAGGACGACGATCTTCATTCCGCTCCCTCTGTGCACGAGTCGCTCCATCCTAACCAAGCACTTGCTTGCCTCGACAGGGCACTCTTTTGTGGGATGCCGCCAACCCGGTGCGGCGCTCGACCGAGCACCTTCGTCGAACGTGCACAGTTCCCGGCTGCCGCCCGGGATGCCGGGGTTACGCTGCGGGCATGAGCGGATTCCGACCCCCTGTTGCAGATATCGCCTTCGCCCTCGAGCACGTCGTCGACTACGACGCCGTCGCGCAGCTGCCCGGTTTCGAGCACGCCGACCTCGAGACCGTCTCCGAGATCCTCGACGAGGTCGGCAGCTTCATGGCCGAGGTCGTGGCGCCCACCAACCGCGCCGGCGACCTCGAGGGTTCGACGCTGAACCCCGACGGCAGCGTGACGACGGCGACCGGCTTCAAGGAGGCGTACGCCGCCTACGTCGACGCGGGCTGGGGCTCGGTTCCGCTGCCCGAGGAGTACGGCGGCGGCAACTTCCCGCGCACGGTCGGCCTCGCCGTGCAGGAGCTCATGATGACGGCGAACATGGCGTTCTCGCTGGCTCCGCTGCTCACTCAGGGCGCGATCGAGGCGCTGCTGCACTACGGCAGCGACGAGCAGAAGCAGCAGTGGCTGCCCAAGATGGTCTCCGGCGAGTGGGCCGGCACCATGAACCTCACCGAGCCGCACGCCGGCTCCGACGTCGGCGCGCTGACCACGAAGGCGGTCAAGCGCGAGGACGGCACCTACGGCATCACCGGCCAGAAGATCTTCATCACCTTCGGCGACCACGACCTCAGCGAGCAGATCGTGCACCTCGTGCTCGCACGCACGCCCGACGCCCCGGCCGGCACGAAGGGCATCTCGATCTTCATCGTGCCGAAGTTCCTCGTGAACGAGGACGGCTCGCTCGGCGAGCGCAACGGCGTGCACACCGTCGGCGTCGAGCACAAGATGGGCATCCACGGTTCGCCCACCTGCGTGCTGTCGTACGAGGACGCGACCGGCTACCTCGTCGGCGACGAGAACATCGGCATGCGCATCATGTTCGTCATGATGAACAGCGCCCGCCTCTCGGTCGGCACGCAGGGCCTCGCCGTCGCCGAGCGCGCCTACCAGCAGTCGCTCGACTACGCGCGCGAGCGCATCCAGGGCCGCGCGATCGGCGCGACGCAGGACAGCCCGATCATCGACTTCCCCGACGTGCGCCGCATGCTCATGACGCAGAAGGCATATATCGCCGCGATGCGTCGCATGATGCTCCTGAACGCGACCTACGTCGACGTGTCGACCCACCACCCCGACCCCGCGACCCGGGCTCGCGCGAACGAGATCGTCGGCCTGCTCACCCCGATCTGCAAGTCGTTCGGCACCGACCTCGGCAACGAGCTCACCTCGCTCGCACTGCAGATCCACGGCGGCATGGGCTTCATCGAGGAGACCGGGGCCGCCCAGCACTACCGCGACGTGCGCATCGCGGCGATCTACGAGGGCACGAACGGCATCCAGGCCGCCGACCTCGTCGGTCGCAAGCTCCCGGTCCGCGACGGCGCGTCCGCGCTCGAGTTCATCGCCACCATGCGCGAGCTCGACACCGAGCTGGCCGCGGCGGGCGAGGAGTTCGCCTCGATCCGCTCGCACCTGAGCGCACAGCTCGACACCCTCGAGCAGACGACGGCGTGGATGCTGCGCACCGGTGCCACCGACCCGAACGCGGTGCTCTCGGGGTCGTCCCCGTACCAGCGCATCTGGGGCCTCGTCGTCGGCGGGTGGCTCATGGCGAAGTCGGCGCTCGGTGCACGCGGCGTCGACGCCGACGGCGTCGCCGAGACGCAGCTGCCGCTCGCCCGCTTCTACGCCGAGCAGCTGCTGCCGCAGGCCGCAGGCCTGGCCAGCTCCGCGACGGCCGGCTCGCGCGACCTGTTCGCACTCGACGCCGCCGCCCTCGGCGACCCCGCAGCTCGCGGGGCCCGCGTCTGAGCCGACCCGAGGCCTGACGATGCGCTCGCCCTCCGGGGCGGGCGCATCGTCGTCTCGCCCGAGTCCGTCAGGCGTTCCCCGGAGCGAGGCGCATGGTCTCGCCGGCCCGGTCTGCGAACGCCGTCGCCGTGGTCGCGATCGTGCGCTGCATCACCTCGACGGCGCCGGCGGGCGCGACATCGGCGGGCCGGGCCAGGCTGATCGTTCGGGTGAGCGTCGGTGCCTCGAGCCGCACCGATCGCAGGCCCGGGCGGTCGATGAGCACCATCGCCGGCACGATCGCGACGCCGAGGTCGCGCTCGACGAAGCGCAGCACGGCATCCATCTCGGCACCTTCGAGCACGATCTCGGGCGTGAGGCCGGCCGCCGCGAACGCCGCGTCGGTCGTGCCGCGCAGGTCGTAGGTCGCGCTGAACACGATCTGCGGCAGCGCCGCGACCTCGGCGAGCGAGACGGCCTCGCCCGTCGCGACCGGAGGCATCCCCGCCGATGAGATCACGACGAGCTCCTCGACGAGCAGCGGGGCCAGCGTGAACCGCTCGGCCGAACGGCCGTCGGAGGTCGTGATGAGCGCCAGGTCGAGCTCGCCGCTCGCGAGTTCGTCGAGGAGGCGCCGCGACCCCTGCTCCGAGAGGTGCAGTTCGATGCCGGGATGCTCCGCGTGGAACGCGCTGAGCACCTCGGCGACGAGGCTGATGCAGAGGGTCGGGGTCGCGCCGAGCCGCACCCGGCCGCGTTCGAGGCCGGCGAGCTCGGCGAGGTCGCGGCGCACCGACTCGGCGTCGGCGAGCATGCGGCGCGCGAGCGGCAGCAGCGACTCGCCGGCGGGGGTGAGCGTCGAGCCGCCTCGGGCCCGGCGGAACAGCTCGGCGCCGAGGTCGTGCTCGAGCGCGGTGATCTGGCGGCTGAGCGTGGGTTGCGCGAGGTAGAGCTCTTCGGCGGCGCGGGTGAAGTTGCCGAAGCGGGCGACCGTGACGAAGCTCTGCAGCTGTTCGAGGTTCACATGCATACTCTATGCGCATCGTGGCGACACGATATATGCATTGGAGTAATCATCCAGACGCGCCTACCGTGGCTGCCATGACCACCCCCACGTTCAACGCTCCGACCACCGCCGAACGACAGATCTCCACGACCGTGCTCGTGATCGGCACCGGCGGCTCGGGGCTGCGCGCCGCCATCGAGCTCGCCGAGGCGGGTGTCGACGTGCTCGCGCTCGGCAAGCGCCCGAAGTCCGATGCCCACACCTCGCTCGCGGCCGGCGGCATCAACGCCGCCCTGGCGACCATGGACGCCGACGACAGCTGGCAGCAGCACGCCGCCGACACGCTCAAGGAGAGCTACCTGCTCGCCGACCCGCGCACCGTCGAGACCGTGACGAAGGGCGCGGCACGAGGCATCCAGGATCTCGAACGCTACGGAATGCCGTTCGCCCGCGAGGCCGACGGCCGCATCTCGCAGCGCTTCTTAGGCGCGCACACGTACCGCCGCACGGCGTTCGCGGGCGACTACACGGGGCTCGAGATCCAGCGCACGCTCGTGAACCGCGCGGCGCAGCTCGAGGTGCCGATCCTCGACGCCGTGTACGTCACCCGCATCCTCGTGAACGACGACGGCGCGGTGTTCGGCGCGTACGGCTTCGACCTCGAGAACGGGACCCGCTACCTCATCCACGCCGACGCCGTCATCCTCGCGGCGGGCGGGCACAACCGCATCTGGCGGCGCACCTCGTCGCGGCGCGACGAGAACACGGGCGACTCGTGGCGGCTCGCCGTCGAGGCGGGCGGACGCGTGCGCGACCCGGAGCTCGTGCAGTTCCACCCGTCCGGCATCATCGAGCCCGAGAGCGCGGCAGGCACCCTCATCAGCGAGGCGGCCCGCGGCGAGGGCGGCATCCTCACCAACGGCCTCGGTGAGCGCTTCATGGACAAGTACGACCCCGAACGCCTCGAGCTGTCGACCCGCGACCGCGTCGCGCTGGCCTGCTACACGGAGATCAAGGAGGGCCGCGGCACCCCCAACGGCGGCGTCTGGCTGGATGTCTCGCACCTGCCCCGCGAGACGATCATGCAGCGGCTGCCGCGGGTGTACCAGACCATGCTCGAGCTGCAGATGCTCGACATCACGAAGCAGCCCATCGAGATCGCGCCGACCGCGCACTACTCGATGGGCGGGGTCTGGGTTCGGCCCGACGACCACGGCACCGACGTGCCCGGGCTCTACGCCATCGGCGAGGCATCCAGCGGCCTGCACGGAGCCAACCGGCTGGGCGGCAACTCGCTCATCGAGCTGCTCGTCTTCGGACGCATCGTGGGGCAGGCCGCCGCCGCGTACTCGCGGTCGCTTCCGGCGCAGCAGCGCTCGGCCGCCGCGGTCGAGACCGCCCGCGACGAGATCTCCGCACTGCTGGGGTCGGACGGCGCCGAGAACGTGCGCGCCCTGCAGCGCGCCATCCGCGACACGATGACCGAGCATGCCGGCGTCGTGCGCGACGAGGAGGGCCTGCGCGCCGGCCTCGCCGAGCTCGACGGGATCGAGGCGCGCATGGCCGACATCGGCGTGCACCCCGACATCGCGGGCTACCAGGACCTCGCGCACGCGTTCGACCTCAAGTCCGCCGCGCTCGCGGCCCGCGCGACGCTCGAAGCCGCGCTCGAGCGTCGCGAGACCCGCGGCTGCCACAACCGCAGCGACTACCCCGCCACGCATGCCTCGCTGCAGGTGAACCTCGTGTGGTCGCCCCAGACCGGGGTGACGCGCGAGGCGATCCCGCCGATCCCGGAGGAGATCGCGGGGCTCATGCGCGAGGTGTCGACGGTCGGCAAGCTCGTCGAGTAGGCGCGTCTCGACCGGCACGACGAAGGGCCGGATGCCCGAGGCATCCGGCCCTTCGCTCGATCAGTACGACGAGACGGCTCAGTACTTCGAGATGGTGATGTAACCGGGCGAACCCGAGGCCGGCTTCTCGACGTAGCAGCCGGCGTCGTACGCCGCCTGCCACGCCGTGCGCTTCGCCGCGCTCGAGCTCGCGTACGCGAAGTTGACCTGGCCAGCATACGAGCAGAGCGTGTTCCACGTGTTGCGTCCGACGATGCCGTCGGAGGTGATGTAGACCCAGCTCTGGAACTTGCGCACCTGCGACTCGGTCGCGGGACCGAACGAGTTGTCGACGGCGAGCGCGCTGCCGAGGCCGTAGGCCGACTGGACCCCGTTCAGCATGCGCTGGATCTGCCCGACGCACGTCGAGTACCCGCCGCGCGAGTAGACGTAGGCGGTGCAGCCCTTGCCCGAGGTTCCGCTGTACGCGTTCGCCGCGGTTGCCGGTGCGATCGCGCAGAGCCCTGCGACCGCGAGCGCGACCGCTCCCCCGGCGATCCCTCTCCTGAGCTTCTTGATCATCTGCGTGCGTCCCCATTCGTTGTTCGGCGGGTGGCTCGACGCCCCCGGTCTGGTCGGCGCATCCGCGCACGGACCGATCAGACCACGGCCGGGGATGCCTGCAGAATGGGCAGCACTCCCCATCGCCGGGTTCGGCCGGTCGAGACGTCGGCCCATACGATGATCGGATGGGCCTCTTCGATCACATCGGCATCTCCGTCGACGACCTGACCCGTTCGACCGCGCAGTTCGACCCGGTGATGCAGGCGCTCGGCTGCACGCGGCAGGACGCCGACAACGGGGTGTCGTGGTACCTGGGCGAGGAGGAGCTGATCCTCTTCCCCGCCCTCGAGCCGGGCACCGGACCGCACCGCCACGGCCGGGTCGGCTGGCAGCACCTCGCCTTCCCCGTCGAATCGCGCACCGAGGTCGATCGGCTGCACGAGATCGCTGTCGGCGCGGGGTGGACGGCGGTGCGCGACCCGAAGCCGTACCCGCGCTTCAACGAGCGCTACTACGCCTCGTTCGTCGAGGACGACAACGGCATCCGCCTCGAGTTCATGCACAACCCGCCGCGCGAGCCGGTCACGGACTAGCTGCCGCCGCGCCATCGCTCCGGGCGTGGCGAGAGCGGCTGGCAGCGCTTCGCGCCGATGAACGCGGCGAGATCATCAACTGACGGCGTCGGGCGCGCATCATGGCCGAACGCGCATGCCGCACCCGCGAACGGTGACGACCTCGGCGCTGCTCAAGCGCTCAGCGCCGCCGCGACCGCAGCACGCAGCGCGGGAACCGTCTCGGCCTCGAACCACGGGTTGCGCTGCTGCCAGGCGATGTTGCGCGGCGACGGGTGCACCACGGGGAGGACCTCGGGTCCGTAGTCGCGCCAGTGGCGAACGGTCTCGGTGAGCGTCATCCGCCGGTCGGGCAGGTAGGCCCGCTGGGCGTACGCGCCGACGAGGACGGTCAGCCGCACGCTCGCGAGCTGCTCGAGAAGCGGCGGATGCCACGTCGCCGCGAATCCTCGGCGGGGCGGAAGGTCGCCCGAGGCGGCCTTGCCCGGGAAGTAGAAGTCCATCGGCACGATCGCGAACGCCGCCGGGTCGTGGAACGTCTCTCGGTCGACGCCGAGCCAGCGAACGAGGGTGTCGCCGCTGGCGTCGTTCCACGGGATCCCCGACTCCTGCGCCCGGCGGCCGGGAGCCTGGCCGATGAGCAGGATGCGCGAATCGGGCGCAGCGGCGAAGACGGGCTGCCAGCCGCGGGCGGTGAACGGCGCGTTCTGCTCGTCGGCGATGATCGCGTCGCGGATCCGCTGGATCTCGTCGGTCATGGTCGCACCAGACTATGACGTGACCTGAAAATAATCATTGACTTATATAAGTGATGATGCAATCATTGCCCCATGCACGCGCTCGATGTCCTCGGAGATCCGGTCAGGCGCCGCATCCTCGAGCTGATCGCCGACGGTGAGGCGTCGGCCGGCGACGTCGGCCGTGTCATCCAGGCCGAGTTCGGCATCTCGCAGCCGGCGGTCTCCCAGCACCTGCGCGTGCTTCGCGAGTCGGGGTTCGTGACCGTGCGCCCCGAGGGGGCGCGGCGGTTGTACGCGGTCGACCCCGCGCCGCTCGCTCAGGCCGACGCCTGGTTCGACGCGTTCCGCCGGTTCTGGGAGCCCAAGCTCGACGCCCTCGGCACCGAGCTCGCGCGCGGTCGGCTCGCGCAGCGGAAGGCGGCAGAGAAGCAGCGCCCTGCTGGGGCATCCCCGCCCGCCCGGCCTGACGACGACACCCGCACCGATCCGCACGACGACTGAACGAAGGAGTACCGACATGGTTGACGTGAACGCCCAGCTCGACGCCGTCACGCGCAGCATCGAGACGAAGGAGGTCGACGGCGAGCGCACGTACGTGCAATTGCTCACCCAGACCTACCCCTCCCCCATCGACGACGTGTGGGACGCGGTGACGAGCGCCGAGCGCATTCCGCGTTGGTTCCTGCCGATCTCGGGCGACCTGCGACTCGGCGGCACGTACCAGTTCGAGGGCAACGCGGGCGGCGAGATCAGGAGCTGCGAGCCGCCGCGCGACGGCACGGCCGGCTACTCGGTCACGTGGGGCATGGGCGTCGGCGAGCCGGCCATCGTGAGCGTTCGCCTCATCGAGGTGGATGCCTCGCACACCCGTTTCGAGCTCGAGAACGTCGCCACGGCGACGAGCCTGCCCGACGGCATGTGGGAGCAGTTCGGGCCGTCGGCGACCGGCATCGGCTGGGACCAGGGGCTCCTCGGCCTCGCGCTGCACTTCTCGGGCGGCGACGACGGCATCTCGCCCGAAGAGGCCCCGGCCTGGGTCGCGTCGGATGAGGGGAAGGCGTTCATGCGCCGCTCAGCCGACGCATGGGCCGCGGCTCACGAGCGCGACGGGGTCAGCGCAGAGGTCGCGAAGGGTGCGTCCGATCGCACGTATGCGGCGTACACCGGTGATGCCGCGGGGGCCGAGATGGGGTGACGGCGGCGGGGCCACCGGCTCGAACGCGATGAGGGGTGGATGCCTCACGGCTTCCACCCCTCACGGAGCCCCTCAGACGTGCTACTTCTCGACGACCGTCAGCGGGATGCGCCCCTCGCTCCCGAGTCCGGAGGTGAGGACGACGTCGTAGGCCCCGGGCTCGACCGACTTTGGCACGCGCCACTTCACCATCGCGGTGCCGTTCCCATCGGCCACGAGCCTGTCGATCTCGACCTCCGACCCGTTGCCGCGAAGGGTCAGGGCGATCTGCGCGCCGACGGGCAGCTCTGTCGCCGTGATGGTCACCTTCTTGCCGGCCCGCACCTCGTCGTCCGACAGCTGCAGGGCTCCGACGGCGACGGGGGGCTCGTAGACGTCGACTCGGAACGGCACCGTCTGCGAGAGGCCTTCAGGACCGGTCACGGTCACGGTCGCCGAGGCGCCGGTATCAGCACCGAGAACGTGGGTGCCGGTCACGTCGAAGACCGTCGCAGCGTCTGCACCTGCCGCATCGGCCCCGCTGATCACACCGTCGGTGACGGCACCGTCGGGCCAGGTGATCGTCGCCTGGAGCTGCGCCAGCGGTACGCTCGGGCTCGCGATCCGTGCGACCACGCCGGCGACCTCGCCGCTCTCCACCTGCGGGACTTCGCGCCCGACGACCGCGGTCTGCCACGGGATCTCAGGATCAGCCCAGAAGTTGCCCCCGAGCAGCTGGAGCCGAGCGCCATGCGAGCCGGCTCGCTGCGCGAACGTCTCGAACGAGGAGCTGTCGAACTGCGTCGCCCACCCCTTGTCGGCGATGCCGAGCGTGCGGGGCCACGCCATGTACTCGAGGTCCTCGCCGCCTCGACGGAATGTCTCGCCCCATGCGGCAGCCTCCACACCCTGCACGTCGGCCTCGGTCAGCCCGAACGAGGCGTTCAGATTCTTGCGCGTGGTGGCATCGATCACCGCGGTCGGGTCCCACGCGTACTGGTACTTGGTCGAGTAGATCGGTTCACGGAATCCGAGCGGCGCGCCGGGGAACTTGTAGTCCATGTACGCGTGGTTGACCGGAGAGAGGATGACCGGGCGCCCCTCGAACCAACCCTTTGCGAGATGGTTCTTCCGGTCCGCCCAGTACTGGTGCACGGCGTCCTTCGACGTGCCGGCCTGGGGCATCGGCGTCCAGCCGATGATCTTCTTGCCGTTGTCGGCGGCGACCTGCTCGACCATTCGGATGAATTCGCCGTACTGCGTCGTCGTGATGCCCTCGACTTCGTCGGCGCCGACGTGAATGTACTCACCGGGTGTGAGCTCGGCGACCTCGCGGATGACGTCGGAGATGAATCGGGTCACCTCGGGCTTGCCGACGCACAGCGAATTGGTCGAGATGCCGCCGGTCGTGCGGATCGGGATGATTCGCTCCTGGCAGTCGAGCACGGGGTACGACGAAAGTGCGGCATCGGAGTGGCCGGGAACGTCGATCTCGGGAACGACGTCGATCTGACGGGCGGACGCGTACGCGACGATGTCCCGGAAGTCGTCCTTCGTGTAGAACCCGGACTGGCCGCCCGCCATCGACGACGACGCGCCGTGCGCGGTGAGGTTCGGCCAGGAGTCGATCTGGATGCGCCAGCCCTGGTCGTCGGTCAGATGGATGTGCAGGCGGTTCATCTTCACCAGCGACATCTGGTCGACGAGGGCTTTCACGGCGTCGACGGTGAGGAAGTTGCGGGCCGGATCGATCATCAGGCCACGCTGAGCGAAGCGGGGATAGTCCACGATCTCAGTGGCGGCGACGCTCCACGCCTGGACGACGTCGCTGTCGTCGCCGAGCGCCCAGACCGGCAGCAGTTGCAGCAGCGTGCGGGTTCCGTTCCACGCGCCGCGCAACTCGCTCGCGGTGATCTGCACGCCCGTCGGCGCCGACACGAGGCGGTACGCCTCGGCCTTCTGATACTGCTGCTCCGCGCCGGACGCGGGGTCGCCCTGGACCAGCACGATGTCGCCGTCCGCGGCGCCCGCCTCCACGATCGGCAACTCGAAGCCGGTGCTCGCGCGCAGCGTGTCGGCGAGGAGCCCCGCCGCCTCGGAGAAGGCCGCCGGGCTCACGATGCGGCTGTCCTCGGTGATCTCGTACGGCGCGCCCTCGGCGTCGGCCCGTGACACGGGCTGCGGGGTGATGTCACCGGTGGGCGGCAGCTCCGGGGCGGGCTTCTGGGCTCCCCAGACCTCGAAGGCGAACAGCGAGTAGCCGTAGATGCCCGCCGTCTCGACGCCCTGCATACGCACGAACTTCCACGCCTCTGCGGTGTCGACGACGATGCTCTGCGCGCCCGCCCCTGTTGCGGCGCCATCGTGCACCGTGGTCCACGAGGTGCCGTCGTTCGACACCTGCAGTAGGTACTTCTTGCCGTAGGCCGCCTCCCAGTTGAGGACGACCGTGTGGATGCGCGATGCCTCGGCGAGCTCGACCTGAATCCAGTCGGCCGTGTTGTCGTAGATCGGCGCCGTGCGCGTGTACTTCGATCCCCAGCGAGTGGTCGAGTCTCCGTCGATCGCGTTCGCGGCGACGAAGCGGTCGTCGTAGAACGACTTCGCCGTCGCCGTGCCGTCGCGGGCCAGGTCGCGCGCCGCTCCGGGGGGCGTGTCCGAAGGCTGGTTCCAGACCTGGAACGAGTACAGCGAGAGACCGTACTTCGTCGCCGTGGCCTGCGACACGACGCGCACGAACGACCATGCGTCGGAGGTGTCGACCACCTCCTCCTGCACGAGGTGGCCGCCGGCTGCCTGACCGGTCGGCGTGGTCACCCGGCGGAGACTCGTCCACGTCGCCCCGTCGTTCGACACCTGGATCTCGTAGTCGGTCGAGTAGGCCGCCTCCCAGTCGAGCACGACCTTCAGGATGTAGGTCGGCTCGGCGAGCTCGATCTGAGCCCACTCCCCCGTCACGTCGTACGTGTCACTGGGGCTGGTACGGGTGTACCGCGAGCCCCAGCGCGTCGTGGAGTCGCCGTCATTCATTCGAGCAGGCTCGAAGCTGCCGCTCAGCGTGTACGTCGAACGGGCCGTCGCCGTGCCCTCGCGGGCGACATCCCGGCTCGCCGCCGCGGAGGCGGGACCAGCGGCGAAGACCAACCCGCTCACGGTGACGACCAACGCGATCAGCGCGGCGATGCCACGACGGAGGGCGGGCGGGCGGCGGCGGCGGTCTCGGAGGCGGGCGTCGTTGCTCATCTTCATCTCCGTCGAGAAAGTTTGTTGACCATCTAAAGAAAGTAATTGAGAGGACACTAGCGCCCCGCGCGTCGTTCGACAAGGCCCACGCCGCCACCGCTCGCCGAACCGAGACTCTACCTCGGCGACGATGGTGGCGCACGCACACGCCTCGAGCTCGGCATGATCGCCGGAGGAGGGTGCGGAGCCATCGCCGGAGGCACGATCATCGGCCTGGCAATGGAGGAGATCGCCGGTCGCATTCTGCGAGTCGACGTGTGTGTCGGTTGCTGTGCGTAGGCTCGCATCGTGCCCGACCTCGACGATGTGCGCCGCGCCGCCGCCCGGCTGCCGGGCAGCCAAGAGCGGGCGACGACCGGCGGCGCGGCCTGGTTCGTGCGCCGCAAGCTCTACGCGTGGGAGTGCCACCCGTGGCCGAGCATTCCCGACGACCTGCGCGAGATCATCGCGGCCGAGCTCGTGGTCGGGGTGAAGGTCGCCGATCCGGTCGATGCGCTGGCCCTCCGCGAGATGGCGCCAGACGTCTTCCTCGGCCCGACCACCCGGTGGGGCGAGCCGAAGATCGCGTTCCGCATGGCGCACATCGACGCCGACCACCTCGCCGAGCTCGTGACCGAGGCGTGGCGCGTGCAGGCTCCGAAGTACCTGCGGCGCGAGTTCTTCGGCGACGACGCGTAGTCGAGCCCCGCGGGGAGCTGACTCCTCCGAGAGCTCCAGTCGTTGTCTTGGGTGAACTCCGTGCGGGATCGATCAGCCGAGCGGGACGCGGAAGTAGAGATCCCAGTGCAGTTTGCATCCGGGGTTGAACGGCGCCGCGCAGGACGGACATGCGTGCGCGTCCGCATACTCGGCGATGGTCAGCAATGTTCCGCACACCCCGCAGAGCACCGCCCGTTCCTGAAATTCCTCGGTCCGCCACTGGGCAGCCGGATGATCAACGGCCTCGCTGTGACAGAGATGACAGGGATAGAAGTCGCCGCAGCACGCGAACTCGATGGCGATGACGTCGAGATCGGTTCGGTAGTGAACGCAGCGGGTTTCAGCATCGACGACCGCCCCGCGCACCAGCGGCCTCACGGCGACCCCGAACCGTGTTCGAGCTCGTCGGCGTCTGGCCGCACGTCCTCGATGTAGCGTCCGCCGATCGTGGCGATTCCGAAGGTGGCGGGCTTGCCTCGCAATCGGAGGATCACTTCGACGATCATCATGGTGCACATCGTCAGGGTGCCGAGGATCCATACGACGACCGTCACCCACATCGGCGGGTACACCCAGTCGGGTGCGCCGAAGATGACGCCGAAGACGATGATCTCGAGCAGGATGAGCGCAAGTCCGATGAGGAACACCGCGCCCGACACCAGATAGATCGACCGCGCGGGGTCGCCCTTGTAGATGAGTTGGAAGCGGGGGCGCCTCACGGGCGCGCGGTTGACCGCGGCTGCGGCTCGCTTCGTCCGCTTCTTGCGACGACGAGCATTCGATCTCCCCACAACTCCCTCTCCTCGATCGGCGTGCGGCCGTCGGACTCGACCCGAGTCCCGCGTCGAACCTACCGTGGCGAGCCTCCTCGAACGTACGCCGACGTTGAATCCCCCTGCGTCCGTCGCCGTGCGCCAGAAGAGGTGGATGCCTCGCGGCATCCACCTCTCATGCGAACGCTGGACGGCCTAGAAGTCCCAGTCCTCGTCTTCGGTGACCACGGCCTTGCCGATCACGTACGACGACCCCGACCCGCTGAAGAAGTCGTGGTTCTCGTCGGCGTTCGGCGAGAGCGCCGAGAGGATCGCCGGGTTCACGTCGGTGACGGTCTTCGGGAACATCGGCTCGTAGCCGAGGTTCATGAGGGCCTTGTTGGCGTTGTAGTGCAGGAACTTCTTGACGTCTTCGGTCAGGCCGACGCCGTCGTAGAGGTCTTGCGTGTACTGCACCTCGTTGTCGTAGAGCTCGTAGAGCAGCGAGAACGTGTAGTCCTTGAGGTCGTCGCGCGTGGCCTGGTCGACCAGCTCGAGGCCCTTCTGGAACTTGTAGCCGATGTAGTACCCGTGCACGGCCTCGTCGCGGATGATGAGGCGGATGAGGTCGGCCGTGTTGGTGAGCTTCGCACGGCTCGACCAGTACATCGGCAGGTAGAAGCCCGAGTAGAACAGGAAGCTCTCGAGCAGCGTCGAGGCGACCTTGCGCTTCAGGGGTTCGTCGCCACGGTAGTACTCCATGACGATCGCGGCCTTCTTCTGCAGGTTCTCGTTGTCGACCGACCAGCGGAAGGCGTCGTCGATCTCCTTCGTCGAGCACAGCGTCGAGAAGATCGACGAGTAGCTCTTCGCGTGCACCGACTCCATGAACGCGATGTTCGTGTAGACCGCCTCTTCGTGCGGGGTGATCGCGTCGGGGATGAGCGAGACCGCACCGACCGTGCCCTGGATCGTGTCGAGCAGCGTGAGGCCGGTGAACACCCGCATCGTCAGCGTCTGCTCGTCGGGCGTCAGCGTGTTCCACGACTGGATGTCGTTCGACAGCGGCACCTTCTCGGGCAGCCAGAAGTTGTTCACGAGGCGGTTCCAGACCTCGAGGTCCTTGTCGTCCTGGATGCGGTTCCAGTTGATGGCGTTGACGTGGTCGACGAGCTTGAGCTTGCCGCCGGTGTGCGCCGGGTCGTTGCCGGCCGCGTTGACCGGATCGGTGAGGGTCATGTCGGTTCCTTCGAGAAGAGGGGTTGGATGTCGCGGGGCCGGTGGTCTCGATACGCTTCGCTACTCGACCGACCGAGCAATGCTCAGAGCATGCAGCTGACGCACTCGTCCAGGTTCGTGCCCTCGAGCGCGAGCTGACGCAGGCGGATGTAGTAGATCGTCTTGATCCCCTTCTTCCATGCGTAGATCTGCGCCTTGTTGATGTCGCGGGTCGTCGCCGTGTCCTTGAAGAAGAGCGTGAGCGAGAGGCCCTGGTCGACGTGCTGCGTCGCCGCGGCGTAGGTGTCGATGACCTTCTCGTAGCCGATCTCGTACGCGTCCTGGTAGTACTCGAGGTTGTCGTTCGTCATGAACGCCGCCGGGTAGTAGACGCGCCCGAGCTTGCCCTCTTTCCGGATCTCGATCTTCGAGGCGATCGGGTGGATCGACGCCGTCGAGTTGTTGATGTACGAGATCGAGCCGGTCGGCGGCACCGCCTGCAGGTTCTGGTTGTAGATGCCGTGCTCCTGGATCGAGGCCTTGAGCTCGAGCCAGTCCTGCTGCGTCGGGATGTGCACGCCGGCGTCGGCGAAGAGCTGCGTGACCTTCGCCGTCTCGGGCACCCACGCGGCATCCGTGTACTTGTCGAAGAACTCGCCCGATGCGTACTTCGAGTCGGCGAAGCCGTCGAAGACCTCACCGCGCTCGATCGCGATCCGGTTCGACGCGCGCAGCGCGTGGAACAGCACCGTGTAGAAGTAGATGTTCGTGAAGTCGATGCCCTCTTCGGAGCCGTAGAAGATGCGCTCACGGGCGAGGTAGCCGTGCAGGTTCATCTGGCCGAGGCCGATGGCGTGGGACTTGTCGTTGCCGTCCTCGACCGAGCGCACCGAGGTGATGTGGCTCTGGTTCGACACCGACGTCAGGCCGCGGATCGCGGTCTCGACGGTCTTGCCGAAGTCGGGCGAGTCCATCGTGAGCGCGATGTTCAGCGAACCCAGGTTGCAGGAGATGTCCTTGCCGATCTCCTTGTACGAGAGGTCCTCGTTGTAGGTCGTCGGCGTGTTCACCTGCAGGATCTCGCTGCAGAGGTTCGACATGTTGATGCGGCCCTTGATCGGGTTCGCCTTGTTCACCGTGTCTTCGAACACGATGTACGGGTAGCCCGACTCGAACTGGATCTCGGCGATCGTCTGGAAGAAGTCGCGCGCGTTGATCTTCGTCTTCTTGATGCGCGGGTTGTCGACCATCTCGCGGTAGTGCTCGGTGATCGGCACATCGCCGAACGGCTTGCCGTAGACCTTCTCGACGTCGTACGGCGAGAAGAGGTACATGTCCTCGTTGTTCTTCGCGAGCTCGAACGTGATGTCGGGCACGACGACGCCGAGCGACAGCGTCTTGATGCGGATCTTCTCGTCGGCGTTCTCGCGCTTCGTGTCGAGGAACCGCATGATGTCGGGGTGGTGCGCGCTGAGGTACACCGCACCGGCGCCCTGGCGGGCACCGAGCTGGTTCGCGTAGCTGAACGAGTCCTCGAGCAGCTTCATGACGGGGATGATGCCCGACGACTGGTTCTCGATCTGCTTGATCGGGGCGCCCGACTCGCGGATGTTCGAGAGCAGCAGTGCCACGCCGCCGCCGCGCTTCGACAGCTGCAGGGCCGAGTTGATGCCGCGGGCGATCGACTCCATGTTGTCTTCGATGCGCAGCAGGAAGCACGAGACGAGCTCGCCGCGCTGCGCCTTGCCCGTGTTGAGGAAGGTCGGCGTGGCCGGCTGGAAGCGGCCGCCGATGATCTCTTCCACCAGGTCGATCGCGAGCTGCTCGTCGCCCTGCGCGAGCCCGAGCGCGGTCATGACGACGCGGTCCTCGAAGCGCTCGAGGTAGCGCTTGCCGTCGAACGTCTTGAGCGTGTAGCTCGTGTAGTACTTGAACGCCCCGAGGAACGTCTCGAAGCGGAACTTCTTCGAGTAGGCGAGGTCGTTGAGCTTCTGGATGAACTCGAACGAGTACTGCTCGAGCACCTGGGGCTCGTAGTACTCCTTCTCGACGAGGTAGTCGAGCCGCTCCTTCAGCGAGTGGAAGAAGACCGTGTTCTGGTTGACGTGCTGCAGGAAGTACTCGCGCGCCGCCTCGCGGTCTTTGTCGAACTGGATCTCGCCGTTCGGACCGTACAGGTTCAGCATCGCGTTGAGCGAGTGATAGTCCATCGCCGTGCGCGGGGCCTCCATGAGCGCTACGCCGTCTGCTGCAGTTGACTTGACCAAAATGCGTCCAATCCATCGTCGACGGCGCGAACGTCGTCAGGGGTTCCGAATACTTCGAAGCGGTAGAGGTGCGGCACCTTGCACTTCGCGGCGATGATGTCGCCGGCGAGGCAGTAGGCCGACCCGAAATTGGTGTTGCCGGCGCTGATCACGCCGCGGATGAGCGCGCGATTGCGCTCGTCGTTGAGGAACTTGATGACCTGCTTCGGCACGGCGCCCTTGCCGTCGCCTCCGCCGTAGGTCGGGACGACGAGCACGAACGGCTCGTCGGCGTGCAGTGCCTCGTCGCGGGCGTGCAGCGGAATGCGCTCGGCCGGGCGGCCGAGCTTCTCGATGAAGCGCTTCGTGTTGCCCGAGACGCTCGAGAAGTAGACCAGGTTCGTCATGATCGTCTCCCTTCGCGGTTCCGGTTCACTCCCCCGAGCTCACCGGACGCGACTAGGCGAGACGGGCGGCGAGCTCGTCGATCTTGTCGGGGCGGAAGCCCGACCAGTGGTCTTCGTCGGTGATGACGACCGGGGCCTGCAGGTAGCCGAGCTCCTTGACCTGCGCGAGCGCGCTCTCGTCGACAGAAAGGTCGAGCACTTCGTACTCGATGCCCTTGCTGTCGAGGGCGCGATACGTCGCGTTGCACTGGACGCAAGAAGGCTTGGTGTAGACCGTGACCGTCATTGTTTTCCCCTCGTTCTCGGGCCCTGGAGGAGCCCGTCCCCCGTGTTGCTATTTGGTACTTCAATACTACATCTAGTGTCTGCCGAACTGAACCGCCACAACATGCTGTAGTTACATTCGTGTAGTTATCCACGGGGTTTTCCACCGGTTGTGAACAACGGAAGTCGCGATGATCGGCCTGTTTCCGGGCTTCGGCGCGAGGTTCTCCACAGCTGTGCCGAATCGAGATTTCTCGACTGTGGATGAATCCCCGGCGTGTCGCGCTGCACGACACTTTGGGGCCTTTCGGCACCGATACCCCTACATATGGTGTTGTGCCTCCACCATGCCACCGACCACCGACATCGGGCCGGCGACGCGCGCGCGTCTCGAGCCCGACTCATGAATTCCGTCAACCGGCGTCATGATCCGGCCGCGGGCGCATCTCTCCAGTAGGGACGGTACCCGGCGTCCCCCCAAGCGACGAGCCGGGTACCGTCCCGCCTTCATCGCCCGCGTCGGCGCATCGTCGCCGCGACCGGTGGAGTCGACCGGCCCCGCGGCGTAGCCTGTGCGCGAGCATGGGAGGCCGCATGACCGAGTTCGTGACCTCAGCCGACGGCACGCGCATCGCCTACGACCGAGCAGGCTACGGGCCGCCCGTGATCCTCGTCGGCGGAGCGATGCAGTATCGCGCATTCGACCAGACGACGGTCGAAATGGCCGCGGCCCTCGCCGCCCACGGCTTCGACGTCGTGAACTTCGACCGGCGCGGGCGCGGTGAGAGTCCCGCCGCTCCCCCGATCACCCTCGCCCAGACCGTCGACGACCTGCGGGCGATCACCGACGAACTGCGACGCGATGCCATCGCCGACGACGTCGCACTGTTCGGCAACTCCTCCGGCGGCGCGATCGCGTTGGCCGCGGCCGCGGCGGGCCTGCCCGTCTCGAAGCTCGTGCTGTTCGAGGTGCCGCTCGACGAGGAGCTCGGCGGTCAGGGCGACGAGTTCCTCGCGGGCCTCCGCGAGCGGCTCGCGGCCGGCGACCCCGCCGCCGTCATCGAGCACTACATGGCGGACATGCCGCCCGAATGGCTCGCCGGCGCGAAGCAGAGCCCCGCATGGCCGCTCATGCTCGAGCTCGGTCCGAGCCTCGAACCCGACGCCGAGTCGCTCGCCTGGAGCCAGTCGGCACCGCGCGCCGAACTGTGGCGGGGCGTCACCGCGCCCACGCTCGCCCTCGTCGGCGAGGAGACCCTGCCGATCATGACCGCCGCGGCCGCCTCGATCGTCGCGTCGATGCCGAACGCCGAGTCGCGCAGCATCCCCGCCGTGAACCACGCGTGGGAGCCGTCGACGATGGCGCTCGCGATCGCCGGGTTCCTCGTCGGCTGACCCGCATCGCGGATGCCTCGGGGCCGGCCCCGAGGCATCCGCCGTGTTCGATGGTTCAGGCCCTGGCGGCCTTCGCCGCCGCCTTCATCGCCTGCTTGTGGGCGCGCACCTTCGCCAGCGACTCGGGGCTCACGATGTCGGCGACCGACGAGAACGAGCCCTCGTCGCCGTAGGCGCCCGCCGCCTCGCGCCAGCCCGGCGCCTCGAGGCCGCACTGCTTGCCGAGGAGGGCCAGGAAGATCTTCGCCTTCTGCTCGCCGAAGCCCGGCAGCGCCTTCAGGCGCTTCAGCACCTCGGCGCCCGACGGGTCGCCCTGCGTCCAGACGGCGGCGGCGTCGCCGCCCCACTCGTCGCGCACCGCGGCGGCGAGCGCCTGCACCCGCCCGGCCATCGAGCCGGGGTACCGGTGCACCGCGGGAGTCTGCCGGAACACCTCGACCAGCGCATCGGGGTCGGTCGCGGCGATCGCCGCGGGCTCGATCGTGCCGAGCCGCTCGCGGATCTTGGCCGGGCCCGAGAACGCCGTCTCCATCGCGACCTGCTGGTCGAGCAGCATGCCCGTGAGCAGCGCGAACGCGTCGGTCGAGAGCAGTTCGTCGGCGGCCGGGTCGTCGGTGATGTGCAGAGCCATGCGATCCATCCTCGCACCGGGGGCCACGAGCGGCCACCGGGATGCGGATGTCGGCGCCCGGTGCTGGAATGGGGGTCGAGCCCGCAGCCCGCGTCGCGAGACCCGAGATCCTTCAACGATTCAGCATCACCGACGATCAACGGAGAAGAGCCATGGCCATCGAGATGGACGTCAAGATCGAACTCATCCACGTGCCCGTCACCGACGTCGACCGCGCGAAGGCGTTCTACGCCGACCGGTGCGGCTTCAACGTCGACTACGACCAGCGCGTGAGCGAGACCCTGCGCTTCGTGCAGATCACCCCACCCGGTTCGGCGTGCTCGATCGCCATCGGCGAGGGCATGGGCGCGACGATCGAGCCCGGCAGGCTCGACGTGATCCAGGCGGTGATCCCCGACGCCGACGCCGCCCTCGCCCAGCTGCGCGCCGCCGGCGTCGACGCGCAGGGCGTCGACGAGCAGCCGTGGGGCCGGTTCGTCACGTTCGCCGACCCCGACGGCAACAAGTGGACGCTGCAGCAGCTGCCCGAGTGGTCGCAGCAGGCGCGGGCCGAGTGACCCCGGCGCGGCCGGGTCGCCGCCGACGGCCCGCCGCCCGCGCATGACGACGGCCCCCGCTCCCGAAGGAGCGAGGGCCGCCGTCAGTGCGTCGTCGTCCGGAGCGGTCAGCCCGCCTGGTTGACGATGTCGAGGAGGTTCGGGTTGTTGGCGTACGCCTCGGCCGCGTTCTCCTTGGTCACGATGACCGGGTCGAGCAGGTACGCGGGAACGACCTTCACGCCGTTGTCGTACTGCTCGGTGTCGTTGACGTCGACCTCTTCGCCGGCCTGGAGCTGCTTGATCATGTTGATCGTCTGCTCCACGAGGAGGGTCGTGTCCTTGTTGATGGTCGAGTACTGCTCACCGGCCATGATCGACTTCACCGACTCGACCTCGGAGTCCTGACCGGTGACGGTCACCTTCGAGACGTCCTTGCCGGCCTGCTTGATCGAGGTGAGGATCGCGCGGGCGAGGTTGTCGTTCGGCGAGAGCACGCCGTCGATGTTCGCCGACGCGTAGTTCGCCGCGAGCAGCGAGTCCATGCGGCTCTGCGCGTTCTCGGCCTCCCAGCCCTGCGTCGCGGTCTGCGCGATGTCGGTCTGGCCCGAGGTCACCACGAGGGTGCCGTCGTCGATCTTCGGCTGCAGCACCTCCATCGCGCCGTTGAAGAACACGGCCGAGTTCGCGTCGTCGGGCGAGCCGCTGAAGAGCTCGATGTTGTACGGCGCCTCGTGGCCCGAACGTGCGGCGAGACCGTCGAGCAGGGCCTGGCCCTGCAGCTGGCCGACCTTGAAGTTGTCGAACGCGACGTAGTAGTCGACGTTCGGCGTGTTCTCGATGAGCCGGTCGTAGGCGATGATCTTGACGCCCGCGTCGGCGGCCTGCTGCAGCTGCGTGCCGAGCTGCTTGCCGTCCTTCGCGCCGATGACGATGACCTTCGCGCCGTTGGTGACCATGGCCGAGATCTGGTTCTGCTGCTCGGCGACGGTGTTCGAGGCCGGGGCGTACTGCACGTCGCCCTTGAAGCCGGCCTCCTTCAGGCCGTCCTCGAAGAGGCCGCCCGCGAGCACCCAGTTCTCACTGGTCTTGTCGGGCAGGGCCACGCCGATGGTCGAGTCGGCGGCGAAACCGGCCGAGGTGGTCTCGTCGCCGCCGCCCGACGAACCGCCGCGGTCGCCGGAGCAACCCGTCAGCGCGAGGGCTGCGATCGCGGCCACGGCGGTGGCTGCGAGAGTGAGCTTCTTCATTGATCAATCACTTTCTGGTTGGGATATTCGGACTTCTCTTGGAGGGGAAGGTCTCTGGGGCGGGCGAGGGTGCCCGTGGATGCCTCGGCGCGGCGCCGAGGCATCCGTTTCGTCACCGCGGCAGGTCGGCCGGCTGGGACGACTCGTTCGACACGTTGGTGGGGGCGACCGCAGGGGGTTCGGTGGGACCCTGCGACTCGAGCCTCGCCTTGCGGCGGTTCGACCAGATGCCGAAGATCGAGGCACCGCCCTGGCGCTTCGACCAGACGTCGACCGCGACCGCCAGCAGCAGCACGAGGCCCTTGATGATCTGCACGACGTCGGCGCCGGCGCCGATGAGCTGCAGGCCGTTGTTGAGGAAGGCCATGACGAGGCCACCGACGATCGACCCGATCACGGTGCCGATGCCGCCCGAGACCGCCGCGCCGCCGATGAACACGGCCGCGATCGCGTCGAGCTCCCAGCCGTTGCCGTCCTGCGGACCGGAGGCGGTCGAGCGGGCGACGAAGATCATGCCCGCGAGGGCGGCGAGCACCGACATGTTCATCATGACGAAGAAGTCGACCCTGCGGTCCTTCACGCCCGAGAGGGTCGCCGCGAGGCGGTTGCCGCCGACTGCGTAGATGTGGCGGCCGAAGATCGTGTTGTTCGTGATGAACGAGTACACGATCACGAGGACGACGAGGATGATGCCCGAGATCGGGAAGCTCGTGCCGGGGCGACCGGTCGCGAACAGCCACGCGGCCCAGAGGATGACGCCCGCGAGCACGACGACCTTGACGACGCTCACCCAGACGGGCGCCATCTCGGAGCCCAGCTTCTTCTGCGTACGGCGCAGGTGGATCTCGTTCCAGACGATCCAGGCGGCGCCCGCGAGGCCGAGCAGCATCGTGAGCACGTTGAAGTCGAGCGGCACGGAGAGCTCGGGCAGGTAGCCGGCGCCGATGAAGCTGAACTCCTGCGGCACCGGCGTCGTCGTCGACTGGCCGATGAACTGGTTGCCGCCTCGGAACACGAGCATGCCCGCCAATGTCACGATGAACGCCGGTACCCCGACGAACGCGACCCAGAAGCCCTGCCACGCACCGATCGCGATGCCGACGGCGAGGCCGAGCAGGATGGCGAGCGGCCACGGCATGTTCCATTCGGCCATCGCCTTCGCCACGACGATGCCGGTGAACGCCGCGACCGAGCCGACCGACAGGTCGATGTGGCCCATGATGATGACCATCACCATGCCGATCGACAGGATCAGGATGTAGGAGTACTGGTTGACGACGTTGATCAGGTTCGTCGGCGAGAGCGTCAGCCCGTCGGTCCAGATCTGGAAGATCAGGATGATGACGATCAGGCTGCCGAGGATGCCGAACTGGCGCAGGCTCGACTGGCCGCCTCCGAAGACCTTCCGGATGTCGGAGAGGCCGCCCTTCTTCTGGGGGCTCGCAGGGGTGCTCGCGGTGCTCATGCGTTCGCCTTCTTCTTGGCCGAGGTCATGCTGCGCATGAGCGCCTCGGGGTTCGCCTCTGATGCGGGGATGTTGTCGGTGATCTGGCCTTCGAAGACCGTGTAGATGCGGTCGGCGATGCCGAGCAGTTCGGGCAGCTCGCTCGAGATGAGGATGACGCCCTTGCCCTGCGCCGCGAGCGCCTGGATGATCGTGTAGATCTCGTACTTGGCGCCGACGTCGATGCCGCGGGTCGGCTCGTCGAGGATGAGCAGGTCGGGGTCGGTGAACATCCACTTCGCCAGCACGACCTTCTGCTGGTTGCCGCCCGAGAGCTTCGAGACGCCGACGTCGACGCTCGGGGTCTTGATGCGCAGCTGCTTGCGGTACTCCTCCGCGATGCCGAACTCCTGCGAGTCGTCGACGACGCCGCGCTTCGAGATCTTGGAGAGCTTCGCCGCGACGATCGACCGCTTGATCGTGTCGAGCAGGTTGAGGCCGAGCTGCTTGCGGTCCTCACTCACGTAGGCCAGGCCGTGCTCGATCGCCGACTCGACGTCCTTCAGGACGATCTCCTTGCCGTCCTTCACGATCGTGCCGGCGAGGTAGTTGCCGTACGAGCGGCCGAAGATGCTCATCGCGAGCTCGGTCCGGCCGGCGCCCATGAGGCCCGCGAGGCCGACGATCTCGCCGCGGCGCACGTTGAAGCTCGAGCCCTTCGCGACGAGGCGCTCGGGCACCTGCGGGTGCTGGATCGTCCAGTCCTTCACCTCGAAGAACACGTCGCCGATGTGCGGGGTGCGGTCGGGGAACCGGCTCTCGAGGGAGCGGCCGACCATGCCGCGGATGATGCGGTCCTCATCGACGCCGCCGGCCTTCACGTCGAGAGTCTCGATCGTGTGGCCGTCTCGGATGATCGTGATCTCGTCGGCGATCTCCTCGATCTCGTTGAGCTTGTGGGAGATCATGATCGAGGTGATCCCCTTGCCCTTGAGGCCGCGGATCAGGTCGAGCAGGTGCTCGGAGTCGTCCTCGTTGAGCGCCGCCGTCGGCTCGTCGAGGATGAGGAGCTTCACGTCCTTCGCGAGCGCCTTCGCGATCTCGACGAGCTGCTGCTTGCCGACGCCGAGGTGCTTGATCTGGGTGTCGGGGTCCTCCTCGAGGCCGACGCGGGCGAGCAGGTCGAGGGCGCGGATCTTGGCCTCGGCCCAGTCGATGCGGCCGCGCTTGGCGATCTCGTTGCCGAGGAAGATGTTCTCGGTGATCGACAGCTCGGGGATGAGCGCGAGCTCCTGGTGGATGATCGCGATGCCGGCCGCCTCGCTGGCGCGGATGTCCTTGAACTGCACCTCCTCGCCACGGAAGTAGATCTCGCCCGTGTAGGTGCCGTGCGGGTAGACGCCCGAGAGCACCTTCATGAGCGTCGACTTGCCGGCGCCGTTCTCACCGCAGATCGCGTGGATCTCGGCCGGCATCACGGTGAGGGTGACCTCGGAGAGCGCCTTGACGCCGGGGAATTCCTTCGTGATGGAGCGCATCTCGAGGATCGGCTGCGCGCTCATCGGCGGCCTGCCGGTGCTGCGGTCATCGTCGACGGGTTCATCACGACCTCTGTGTCAGGATCCAGGACTCGATGTGACGCGTGTGACCGTTCACATCGGAACCAATGGTGCATCCGAGATCGGCCGGTGTCAAGCGGGGCCCCGGACGGGGGTCAGACCCGCGACCGTCGGCCCGGTGCGCCCCCCGTGGCGTCCCCCGCCGCGCGGACGACGGGCGCCTCGGCCGTCGAGCCCCGGACGACGAGCCGGGGCACGACCTGCTCGACCTCGAGCACCCGCTCGCCGTGCACCTGGTTCAGGAGCAGCGCCACCGCGCGCCGGCCGGTCTCGCGGTAGTCCTGGTAGACCGTGGTCAGCGGCGGCCACACGTGCTGCGCGACCGGGATGTCGTCGAACCCGACGACGCTGATGTCGCCCGGCACGTCGAGGCCCATGTCGCGCACGGCATGCATGAAGCCGATCGCCATCTGGTCGTTGGCCGCGAACACCGCGGTGAAGTCGCGATGCCGCAGCAGCTCGCGCCCCGCGAAGTAGCCGAAGTCCGCGCTCCAGTCGCCGAGGATCGGCGGGCGCAGGTCGAGGTCGGCGTCGCCGATGGCGTCGAGGAACCCGCGCATCCGCGCCTCGGCCTCGATCCAGTCCTGCGGGCCCGCGAGGTGCACGATCTGGCGGTGGCCGAGGTTGATCAGGTGCTGCGTCGCGCGACGGGCGCCGGTGACCTGGTCGACCGACAGCGCGAGGTGGTCGCTGCGCCCCGTGGACTGCAGGCTCACGAACGGCACGCCCACCGGCGAGGCGGCCAGCACCTCGAAGACGCGCACCTGCGGCGCGATCACGACGAGCCCCTCGATCGCCTGCAGCATCAGGTGCTCGAGCGCGTCGGCGATGCCCTCGGCGGACTGGTCGGCGATGTTCGCGGTGTTGACGTAGTAGCCGTGCTCGCGCGCCGCGTCCTCGATCGCGGCGATGCTCGTCGCCGGGCCGTACTCGGTGCTCGTCGAGGCGAGCACGCCGATCGTGTGCGAGCGGCTCGTGACGAGCGCGCGGGCCGCCCGATTCGGCCGGTACTGCAGCGTCTCCATCGCGGCGAGCACGCGCTCGCGGGTCTCGGGCCGGATGCTCGGGTGATCGTTCAGCACCCGCGAGACCGTCTGGTGCGAGACCTCAGCCAGGCGCGCGACATCGCGGATGCTGGGCGCCCGCCCCTTGGGTGTCTCAGGATTCACTGCCAGACCGTTCTGGAACCGATGTGCACGGTCACATCGAAGCTGGTTCCATTATGCACACCCGGCCGCGTCGCGGACAGGCGAATCATGTGACAGTCACATGGCGGGGTCGAATCGTATCGACTTCCGGTGGTCGTCGCGCCGCGGCATCCTCGTCGCCGGGGTCGCGCTCTCACGGCCCCGTGGCACCCGGGGCAGGAGGACGCTTACGAGGCCCCGGATGCCTCGGGTCGGACCCTCGGCGCGAGCAGCAGCGCGACGACGGCGATGACGAGCGTGACGGCGAAGTCGGCCGAGAAGCCGCCGACGACGACCGCGCTCGAGACGAGCGCGGTGACCGCGAGCGCGACCGACGCGCCGAGCGATTCGGCGATCGAGAGGGCCGCGCTGTTGAAGCCCTGCTCCGACACCTTCGACATGCCGAGCACCGAGACCGAGTGACGCGGGTACATGAAGCCCATCGCGCCGCCCGCGAGCGTCCACGCGACGAAGGCGACCGCGGGCGGCAGGTGGAACGCGGCCACGGCGAGCACGACGGCGAGCGCCACCACGAGCAGGCCCGAGCCGATCAGGACGGCCCGGGCGTTCGAGACGCGGTCGCCGAGGCGGCCCTGCAGCCACGAGGCGGCGGCCCAGCTGATGCCGGCACCGGTGAGCACGGCTCCGGCCGCGCTCGCACTGAACTCGTAGTCCTCCATCAGCAGGTAGGGCAGGTAGATCTCGCTGCCGAAGAACGCACCGGCGACGACGAAGCGCGACAGCACGGTCGCGGGAAGCCCGCGAGCGGCGCGGACCGCGCCGGCCGGCAGCAGCGGCCGCACCGCCACGACGACGAGCACGATCGCGACGGCGGCGACGATCCAGCGCCACGGGTCGCCGAACTCCTTCGCGAGCGAGATCCCGAGGGCGCCGACCGCGGTGAGCACGGCCCAGCCCACGCGGCCGAGGCTCCACGGCACCGACGGGTCGCCGGCGATCTCGCCGCGCACCCGGAGGATCGGCGGGAGGATCATGGCCGCCGCCGGGACGAGCAGGCCGATCACTCCGAGGAAGACCCAGTGCCAGCTCCAGGTCTCGGCGATCACGCCCGCGACCGCCGGCCCGACCATCGACGGGATGACCCACGCCGCCGCGAATCCGGCGAAGACGCGGGCGCGCAGCGCCTCGGGATACACCCGCGCGACGATGACGTAGAGCGGCACGATCACGGCGGCGCCCGACAGGCCGTGCACGAACCGGCCCACGATGAGCACGTTCATGTCGGTCGCGGTGCCCGCGATGACGAGTCCGACGACGAAGAGCCCCGCGGCCGTCACGAGCGACGGCAGCGGGCCCGAGCGGTCGGTCCAGTTGCCGGCGATGACCATGCCGATGATGCCCGCGGCGAGCGGCACCGCGAATGCGAGCGCGTAGAGCGCCTCGCCGTGCAGGTCGCTCGCGACGAGCGGCATGATCGTCGTGACCGCCATGGCCTCGAACGCCGCGAGGAAGATGAGCGCGAACATGCCGATCGACAGCCACCGGTACGGCGGGGACAGCGGGATGCGGGCCTCGATCGGCGTGGCCGCCGGTGCGTCGATCTCCCCGTTCTCGCGGGTCGGCATCGGGGTCTCGGCGGTCGGATCACTCACCCGGTCGAGCCTACGACCTCAAGGGCACTTGAACTCAAGCCGCGGCGTGCCGACGCGCCGGGGACGGCACGCCCATGCCCGTGCGGCGGGCGGTCACCAGGTCGACGGCGCCCGGACCACGAGGCGCATCGGCAGCGACACGCGCTCGGGGGCGCGGGACCGATCGATCAGCCGCGTCATCGCGAGCCCGGCGGCTCGCCGGCCGAGGGCGTCGACATCCCCCGCGACCACCGTGATGCCGAGCACGCGAGCCCACTCGACGTCGTCGAATCCGACCAGCGTCGGGCGGGCGGCACGGTCGCGGGTGGCGAGTTCCTCGACCGCGCCGAGCAGGATGCGGTTGTTGCCGGCGACGATCGCCGTGGGCGGCTCGCGGAGTGCGAGCAGCTCGGCGGTCTGGGCGCGTGCCGATGCCACGTCGTGCGCGTCGGTGCGCAGCAGTGCGCGCCAGTGCGACGCCGCGCCCTCGTCGAGGACGTCGCCCATGCCGGCCAGGCGCTCGACGTGGGTGGGCAGCCAGCTGTAGTCGCCGATGAACGCGATCCGCCGATGGCCCGCCCCACGGAGGTGCTGTGCGGCGATCCGGCCGCCCGCCCGGTTGTCGAACACGACCGAGTCGGCGTCGAGGTGCTCTGCCGGGCGGTCGACGAACACGACCGGGATGCCGCGGGCCTGCAGGCGCGCGTACTCGGAGTGGTCGGGCATGGCGGACACGACGATCAGCGCCTTCGTCTTGCGATCGGCGAGATCCTGCACCGTCCGTCGTTCCTGCTCGGCCGACTCGCGCGAGTTCGCGACCGCGAGGTGGATCCCGTGCGGCCGCAGCTCGTCCTCGACGGCCTGCGCGAGTGCCGAGTAGAACGGGTTGCTGAAGTCGCCGGTGACCAGCCCGATCGAGTCGGCCAGGCGTCCGCTCGCGAGCAGGCTCGCCGCGGTGTTGCGCTGGTAGTCGAGCTCGCGCGCGGCCGCGAGCACCCGGGCGAGCGTCGCCTCGCTGACGTAGGACTCTCCCCCGAGGGCCCGCGACGCCGTCTTCAGGCTGACGCCGGCGCGCTCCGCGACCTGCGCGAGCGTCGCGCGAGCCGCGGGCGACGCGGGCGGCCCCGCTGGTGATTCCATGGCGCTCCTCGTGACCGATCGGTAGGCCCATTCTCCCGGTCCGGAGCGATCCGTCCACTCGTGGCACTCGGGTGCACCACGGTCTTCCGGACGGGACGGCAACCGTGGTAGCTTCCATCAGTGTATGACAGCGGTGTCATAACTTCGCAGTGCAGCGAGAGGGAGCGACGGTGAAGCAATTCATCCGGTCGGGCAACGCCCGCCGAACGCGGGCGACCGCAACAGCAGTGATCACGTTGGCGATGGCCGCGGCGGCGTTGACGCCGATCTCGGCCGCAGCGGCGCCCGGGGAGGTGACGTTCCAGTCCTCCTTCGAGGCGGGCGACGCCGTTCCGGCCCTCGCCGGAACCGGCGAGTCGGTGAACGTCAGCGGCGATCGCAACGTGCCCGGCAGCCTGCTGCCGCAGGTGGCGGCGGTCACCGCCTCGGGCGAGAACCCGCCCAACGAGACCGCCGGCAACCTCGCCGACGGCAATCCCGGATCGAAGTGGCTGGTCTTCAGCGCCACCGGCTGGGCGCAGTACGAACTGGCCGAGGCGCAGCCGATGGAGGCCTACACGCTCACCTCCGGCAACGACGCGCCCGAGCGCGATCCCCGCGACTTCCGCGTCCTCGGCTCGAACGACGGGTCCGACTGGACCGTCGTCGACACGCGCAGCGGCGAGTCGTTCTCCGCGCGCGGGCAGACCCGGAGTTTCGCGCTCGCCGCCCCGAGCGCCCCGTATCGCTACTACCGCCTCGACATCACCGCGAACCACTCGGGCGGCCTCATCCAGCTCGCCGGCTGGGAGCCGATCTCCGACGCCGACGCCGAGCCCGTCGCCTCCGACCTCGCACTCGAGGTCGACTCGGGCCCGACGAGCTCGTACACCGCGAAGACCAACGTCGGCTTCTCGGGCACGCACGCCCTCCGCTACGCCGGCAGCCACCTCGGCGCCGGGCCCGCGGCGTCGACGTCGGTGCTCTACGACGACCTCGACATCGCCATCCAGGCCGACAGCCGACTCTCGTACACCGTCTTCCCCGTGCTCGACTCGGGGCAGACGTACGCATCGACGTTCGTCGCCGTCGACCTCGTGCTCGACGACGGCACGACCCTCGCCGCCGCCGACCTGACCGACACGTACGGCTACGGCGCCGACGCGCGCTCGCAGGGTCTCGCGAACGTGCTCTGGCCCGACCAGTGGAACAAGGTGACCGTCGACCTCGGCTCGCTCGCCGGACGCACCGTCACCGGCGTCCTGCTCGACTACGACCACCCGGGCGACGGCGTCACCGGCGTCGAGACGCCTGCCGCCGGCACGACCGTCCTCGGATGGCTCGACGACATCAGCATCGAGGAGGCCGAGCCGCTCGACACCGCAGCCGGTCTCGTCTCCTACGTCGACACGCGCCGCGGCACGAACTCCACCGGCGGGTTCTCACGCGGCAACAACATCCCGGCGGTCGGCTGGCCGAACGGCTTCAACTTCATCACCCCGATGACGAACGCCGACAACACCGGCACGATCTACCAGTACCAGGGCGCCAACACCGCGCAGAACCTCCCGGCACTGGAGGGCATCGGCTTCTCGCACCAGCCGAGCATCTGGATGGGCGACCGCAACCAGCTCGCCGTCCTGCCCGCGGTGGGTGCGAACCCCACCTCGACGCTCGACGACCGGCGCCTCACGTTCCACCACGAGAACGAGCTCGCGCGGCCCGACGTCTACGGGGTCGAGTTCGACAACGGGATCACGACCGAGGTCACCGCGACCGATCACGGCGCCATCTACCGGTTCGGCTTCACCGGGGACCGGAACTCGGTGATCGTCGACCAGCTGGTGAACTCCTCCAAGCTCACGATCACCGGCGACACGGTCACCGGCTGGGTCGACGGCGGCTCCGGCTGGCCGGGCCGCACCCGCATGTTCGTGTACGGCACCTTCGACGCCCGGCCGACGACGGCCGGGCCGACGACGCAGGGCAATCGCAACGGCAGCGCACGCTTCGCCGCCTTCGACACCTCGGGCGACCGCACCGTCGAGCTGCGCATCGCATCGTCGTTCATCTCGCAGGAGCAGGCGCAGCGCAACCACGGGCTCGAGCTCGACGGGGTCTCGTTCGAAGACGCCCACTCCGCCGTGCAGCAGGCCTGGAACGACCGCCTCGGCGTCATCCACGACGTCGAGGGGGCGACCGAGACGCAGCTCGTGACCCTGTACTCGAGCCTCTACCGCCTGAACCTCTACCCGAACTCGCAGTTCGAGAACGTCGGCACGGCGGGCGACCCCGAGTACCGGTACGCGAGCCCCGTGTCGGCCACGACCGGCTCGGCGACCGACACCACGACCAACGCGAAGATCGTCGACGGAAAGATCTTCGTCAACAACGGGTTCTGGGACACGTACCGGACGGCGTGGCCGCTCTACTCGCTGCTCTACCCCGACGTCACCGAGGACCTCGTCGACGGCTTCGTTCAGCAGTACCGCGACGGCGGATGGATCGCCCGTTGGTCGTCGCCCGGCTACGCCGACCTCATGACCGGCACGAGCTCGGACGTCGCCTTCGCCGAGGCCTACCTCGCGGGCGCCCTCGACACCGAGACCGCGCTCGAGGCCTACGACGCCGCGGTGAAGAACGCCACGGTGCTCCCCGTGTCGAACGCCGTCGGCCGCAAGGGCCTCGCGCAGTCGATCTTCCTCGGCTACACCGAGGAGAGCACCCACGAGAGTGCGTCGTGGGGCCTCGAGGGCTTCATCAACGACTTCGGCATCGGCGAGATGGCGGCGGCGCTCGCCGACGACCCGAACACGCCGGCCGACCGCGTCGAGCGGCTCCTCGAGGAGGCCGACTACTTCGCGGCACGTGCCGGCCACTACGCCGAGATGTTCAACCCGGAGGCCGGAACCTTCACCGCCCGCAACGCCGACGGCACCTGGCCGGTCGGCGCCGACTTCGACCAGAAGGCCTGGGGCGGCGCGTTCACCGAGGCGAGCGCGAAGACCTTCGGCTTCCACGCGCCGCACGACGTCGCGGGGCTCGCCGCGCTGTACGGCGGGCGGCAGGGGCTGATCGACGAGCTCGACGAGTTCCTCACGGTCCGCGAGAAGGCCGACTACTCCGGCATCCACGAGGCGCGGGAGGCGCGCGACGTGCGGCTCGGCATGCTCGGCATGTCGAACCAGGTCGCCCACCACATCCCGTACGTGCTCGCCGAGGCGGGCGACCCCGCCGAGGCGCAGGCGCTGATCCGCGACATCCAGCAGCGGCTCTTCGTCGGCTCCGACATCGGCCAGGGCTACCCCGGCGACGAGGACAACGGCGAATTCTCGGCCTGGTACGTCTTCTCGGCCCTCGGCCTCTACCCGCTCGAGGTGGGATCGGGCGACTACACGATCGGCACGCCGCTGTTCGATCGCGCCACGCTCCGCATCGGCGACCGCGACCTCGTGATCTCGGCCCCCGGCGCCTCCGCGGGCAAGACGTACGTCTCCGGGGTCTCGCTCAACGGCGCGCCGATCGACGAGACCACCCTCGACGGCGACCTGCTGCGCGACGGGGGCGAGCTCGAGTTCGCGATGAGCGACGAGCCGAGCGACTGGGCGGCGAAGGACCTCGGCGAGGAGCTCGACGTTCCGCGCACCCTGGTCGACGCCACCAAGGTCGGCCGCGGCACGCTCTCGGCGGGCGACGCGACCTCGACCGCCGCGCTCGTCGACGACAGCATGAACACGACGACGACCTTCGACTCGGGCAGCGCCGAACTGACCTGGACGTCGCAGTCCGGGCCGGTCACGGTCGGCCAGTACACGCTGACGGGCGCCGCGCTCGACACCGCACCCGCGGCGTGGACCCTCTCGGGCTCGACCGACGGGGAGAACTGGACCGAGCTCGACCACCGCGACGGCGAGGCCTTCGACTGGCCGACCCAGACGCGCCCGTTCTCCACCGACGCCGATGGCGTGTTCACGAGCCTCCGTCTCGACGTGGAGTCCGGCGGCGGCCCGCTGACCCTCTCGGAGGTCGAGCTGTTCGCCTCGGCCGGCACGGCCGAGGGCCTGACGGTCAGTCCGGCGGCGGCGCAGTCGGTCGCGGTGGGCACCGAGTTCACGGGCGCCGTCGCGACGATCGTCGGCACCGAGACCTCCGCCTCCGGGTACCAGGTCACCGTCGACTACGGCGACGGCACCGGCCCGGTCGAGTCGACGCTCACCCGCGACGACCTCGGCAGCTGGCGCGTCTCGGCACCGCACACCTTCGCGGCCCCCGGCGTGTACACGGCCGCGGTGATCGTGCAGGACTCGACCGGGGCCGTCGCCTCGGCGGCCTCGAACGTCGCGGTCGCCCGTGACGAGTCCCTGGTCGGCTCGTTCGGCTCCGTCTGCATCGGCGACCTCGGCACGACGGCCGCGAACTGCGACGGCCAGGGCTTCGGGTACTTCCGCGACAAGCTCGCCGCCGACGGCTTCGTGCAGGGCTCGACCCTCGCGATCCCCGGCACCGAGCTGACCTACGACCTCCCCGCGGTGGCGGCCGGCGAGGCCGACAACATCACGGGCGAGGGGCAGACCGTGCGCATCGACCTCGGCACCGGCGCGACGCAGCTCGCGTTCGTCGGCACGGCGACCGAGAGCGCGCGCCAGCCCGAGGCGGTGCTGCACTTCACCGACGGCACGTCGCAGACCGTGCGGATCTCGTTCGGCGACTGGGTCGGTGCCTCCGGCAACCCGGCCTTCGGCAACACCGTGCTCGCGATCTCGGAGGGCCGGCTCTCCGGTACCGCGGCGGAGTCGCAGGTCAAGAACACCGCGATCTACGCGACGGCGCCGATCACGATCGACACCGATGCCGATGGTGCCCCGAAGGTGGTCGAGTCGCTGACGATGCCCACCGAGGAGGGCACGCTCAGGGACGGCCGGGTGCACGTGTTCGCCGTCGCCTCCGACGGCGACCGCTCCGCAGCGACGCCGCTCGAGGTGCAGCCGCAGGCGGTCGACGCGCAGGTCGCGGGCGAGCCGTTCGAGGCGACGCTCGCGACCACGACGGGCGGTGCGCCCGACCAGACGGCCATCGTCAACTGGGGCGACGGCACCTCGGTGTCGTCGGTGCCGGTGGTCGGGGGCGACGTCGTCGGCGAGCACACCTACGCCGTCGCCGGCGAGTACACGGTCTCCGTGACGGTGGACGACGGCATCCGATCAGCGACGACCACGCTCGAGATCGTCGTGGAAGAGCCCGCGCCCGTGTACACGCCAGAGATCGCGGTCGAACCGACCCAGTCGGCTCCGGGCGGCACGATCCGCATCACCGGCGACGGGTTCGCCCCCGGCGAGTCCGTCGAACTCCGGTTCGCCGACGGTGCGCCGGTGCAGACGACCGCGAGCGGCGAGGGCGCGATCGATGCCGAGCTCACCGTCCCGGGCGACGTCGTCGACGGCGAGTACCCGGTGACGGCCGTCGGAGCCGTTTCGGCGGTCGAGGCGTCGGCCACGCTCACCGTGCTCACGCCCGCGGTGGCCACCACCGTGACGCTCGGCTCCGATGCCGCCGAGCCGGTGGCGGGCGACCTCGTGCCGTTCACCGCCACCGTCGCGCCGGCCGAGGCCGGGGGCCTGGTGGAGCTGCTCGAGGGCGACGTCGTCGTCGGCACCGCGACCGTCACAGCGGGCACGGCGACCGTGGACGTGCGTGTGGAGACCTCGGGCACCCACACCTACACGGCGCGCTTCACCCCGGACAACCCGGGAGCCTACCTCGGGTCGGTCTCGGAGCCGTTCTCGATCGAGGTCGGCGACGCCCCGGTGGCCGAGGCCGAGCTCGTGCTGGGCGACGACCACGTCGTCCAGGGCGGAACGCTCCAGATCACCGGCCGCGGCTTCGGCCCGGGAGAACTCGTGACGGTCAGGCTGCACTCGGAGCCGATCCGGATCGCTGAGATCACCGCCGACGAGGAGGGCGCATTCGAGGCCGTGGTCACCATCCCGGCGACCGCGGAGCTCGGCGACCACACCCTCATCGCCGAGGGCGCCACCTCGGGCCTGAGCGCCCAGGCGACGCTGACGGTCACGCGCGCGACCGTCGAGGTCCCGACCATCGCCGTCGGTGCACCGAACAAGCTGCTCGCGAAGTCGGGGTCGACGATCCGGTTCGTGGCGAAGGTCGTCGCGCTCGACGGCAGCTCGCCGCTGGGCACGTTCACGGTGTACGACGGCGACGACGTGATCGCCGAGGTCCCGGTGACCGCGGCGGCCGACGGCAGCGTGAGCGTGAAGCTGCCGAAGCTGGGTGCCGGGCTCCATCTCGTGCACGGCGAGTTCACGGGCGACGGCGGATTCGGCGATTCGGGGACCGTGACGGTGCCGCTGATCCTCTGGTGACGCTTCGGCCCGGTGGCCCCGTCGGGGGCACCGGGCCGGACACCGTCGAGCACCTGCGGGATGCCGCGGCCGGGCGCCGGTCGCGGCATCCCGCTTCGCTGCCCGAGTCCGCGGAGGCCGCGGCAACCGGCGGACCCCGCCCTAGAACTCCTCGTGCGTCGCCGGGTCGGCGCCCCAGATGCGCCCCCGCTCGAGCGCCGAGATGGCGTCGACCTGGTCGGCGCTGAGCGAGAAGCCGAAGATGTCGAGGTTCGCGCGGCGCCGTTCGGGATCGGACGACTTCGGGATCGGCACGGTCTCGAGCTCGACGTGCCAGCGCAGCACGACCTGCGCCGGCTCGACGCCGTGCGCGGCGGCGATGTCGACGATCACCGGCTCGCGCAGCAGGTCGGTGCGGCGGGCGAGCGGGCTCCAGCTCTCGGTGCGGATCTCGTGCTCGTCATGGAACGCGCGGAGCTCGGCCTGCGGGAAGTACGGGTGCAGCTCGACCTGGTTGACGACGGGGGTGACCCCCGTCTCGTCGATGAGCCGGCTGAGCATCTCGGGCGTGAAGTTCGAGACGCCGATCGAGCGCACGAGCCCCTTCTCGCGCAACGAGATCATCGCCCGCCAGCTCTCGACGTACTTGTCGATGCGCGGCAGCGGCCAGTGGATCAGGTAGAGGTCGACCCACTCGAGCCCGAGCCGCTTCCGCGACTCCTCGAAGCTCGCGATCGTCTCGTCGTAGCCGTGGTGGCGGCCGGGCAGCTTCGTCGTGATCACGAGGTCGCTGCGGTCGACCGCGGTGCGTTGGATCGCCTCGCCCACCGCGTCTTCGTTGCCGTAGTTGTAGGCGGTGTCGATGAGGCGGTAGCCGTCGGCGATCGCCGAGACGATCGCGTCGATGCCGAGCTGGTCGTTGAGGCCGTACGTGCCCAAACCGATCGCGGGAATCGTGTTGCCGTCGCGAAGGGAGTAGGCCGGTGCGCTCATCCCCCAATACTCACGCACACCGGGCGCGTGCGCCACAACCCGCGCGGCTCAATCGGCGGAAGCGATGGGCAGTTCCGCGAACGCGCGCACCGGGAAGGTGCCGAACCCCTCGACGCGGGGCGGCACGGCGGTGAACCGCGCCCCGCGCGGCGGCACCTGCTCGAGGCCGGTGAGATGCTCGACGACGTGCACCCCCGCGTCGAGCAGGATCGAGTGCGCCGGCCGCTCGCCGCCCGACTCGGTGTCGTCGATGTTCAGCGCGTCGATGCCGACGATCGCGACCCCGGCGTCGGCGAGGTGCCGCGCGCCCGCCTCGGTGAGGAACGGCGACCCGTTCGCGTACTCGGGTCGGCCGAAGTGGCGGCTCCATCCCGTGTGCAGCAGCACCGCGGAGCCGGCGAGGTCGCGGTCGAAGAACACCTCGGCCGGGATGCCTCGCTCCGAGGCATCCGCCAGCCTGAAGACCTCGGCGGGGACGCCGGCCAGGGTGTCGAGCGACAGGCTCGCGAGATCGCCGCCCTCGGCGTACCGGTGGAACGGGCTGTCGAGATAGGTGCCGGTGTTGCCGATCATCGAGATCACGTCCATCGCGAACTCGGTGCCGGGCGCGTAGCGCTCGCGCGAGGCCTCGCGCGTGAGGAACGGCGTGATGGCGGGCGCCGGCAGCCCCGGGTAGGTCACCAGCCCCGCCGAGATCGTGTGGCTGAGGTCGACGAGGCGGCCGCGAGCGGCCCCGGCCGACCGACCGCCGTCGCCCTCGCCGACGCCGCGCGACCCGCGGTGCGGCTCTTCGACGACGGCGAGGTTCGACAGCTCCACGCTCGCGACGAGCGCGAGGCCCAGGTGCCGCACGAGCAGTTCGGCGATCTCGGCCTCGGTCACCTCGTTCGACGGCAGGTCGAGGCGGAAGCCCGTCGTGCGGAGATCGCCCCCGTTGGCGAAGGCGATCTCGGCGTCGAAGTGGGCGCGGTACTCGGTCATGCGGGTTGCTCCTCGGGGATCGTCGGGTGGTCGGTGGCGGTCTCGGTGCTCGACTCGGACGCCCGGCCTGCGCGCCGGTCGCGGACACGGCGCACGACGGTGACGGCGACCGCGGCGAGCGCGAGCAGCGCGGGAACGAGCAGGTTCGACCACGCGAGCACGAGCAGGGCGACGGTCATGATCGTGGCGACGACCGCGAGCCACCACCCGAACGACCAGGTGCGCAGCAGCAACGTCGCCGCGAGCATGCCGGCGGCGTAGATCGCGACCATGTTGCTCGTGTGGATGAGGATGAACCCCGTGAGGTCGAGGTCGTTGAGCAGCATGAGCCCGTAGTAGGCCAGGATGAGCACGCCCGTGAGCGCGAGGGCGCGACGCGGCACCTCGCCGTCGGCGGCGCCCTTGGCGAGGAAGCGCGGCAGGTCGCCGTCGCGGCCGAGCGCGGCGCCGAGCTTGCCGAAGGCGGGCAGGTAGGCGTTCATGACGCCGACGGTGACGATCGCCGCGATGATCGCGACGAGCACTGGCCCGATGCCGGGAGCGGTCGTCTCGACGAGGTCGAGCAGCGGCACCTGGCCGTCGCCCGCACGGTCGCCGAGCACGGCGACCGTGACGAACTGCAGCGCCAGGTACCCGATGCCGACGACGACGACCGCGATCGCCGTGGCGATCGGGATGGTGCGCCGGGGGTTCTTGAACTCGCCGGCGATGTGGGTGCCGACCTCCCACCCGGCGAAGGCCCACACGAAGAGGCTGATCGCCACGCCCACGCCCGCCCAGCCGTGCGGCAGGAACGGCTGGAAGTTCGCCGCGTCGGCCGCCGGGAAGGTGACCGCGACGACGCCGACCACGACCGCGATGAGGAGCCCGGTGAGCACGAACTGCACCCAGCCCGCGACGCGCACGCCGAACCAGTTGGCGACGAACGGCGGCACGAACACCGCGAGGCCGATGATCGGCACGGCCGACCGGTCGACGCCGAGCACGGCGACGACGTACTCGCCGCCGAGCACGGCGAGCACCGGCGCCCCGATGCACACGCCGAAGTAGAACCAGTAGCCGGCCATGCGCGCAGCCGTGTCGCCGAGCGCGCGCCGCACGTAGCTCGCCACGCCGCCCGCGTCGGGGTAGCGGGCTGCGAGCGCGGCGAACGTGCCGGCGAGCGGGATCGAGAGCACGAGCACCGCGGCGACCGCGACGATCGAGGCCGGGCCGGCCGCCTCGGCGGCGAGGCCCGGCAGCACGAGGATGCCGGTGCCGAGCACGCTCGCGATGTAGAGCGCCGTGCCCTGGCCGAGACCGAGCGTGCCGTGCGGCTGTTCGGTCTCGGGTACGAGCGCGGGAGTCGGGGTCGAAGTCACCCGCTCATTCTGCTGGATGCCTCGGACACCCGCCGCTGGCAGTCAGGACACCGTTCGTCGATATCCTGCCGCATCGCGCGTCACCGCATTCGGGCGAGCGCCGCCTCGCGCTCGATGAAGGTCGTGAGGTCGCCGATCGATCCCATGAGCGGCGCCGGGAACAGCACGAGCGTGTTCTTGTCGACGCCCACCTCCACGAGGGTCTGCAGCGTGCGCAGTTGCAGCGCGAGCGGGTGCGCCATCATCGTGTCGCTCGCCACGCCGAGCTGCGTCGCGGCGAGCGACTCGCCCTCGGCGGCGATGATCTTGGCCCGCTTCTCCCGCTCGGCCTCGGCCTGCTTCGCCATCGCGCGCTTCATCGAGTCGGGCAGGAGGATGTCCTTCAGCTCGACGAGCGTGACCTCGACGCCCCAGTCGAGCGTCGTGACATCGAGGATCTCGCGGATGTTCGCGTTGAGCGCGGCCGTGTCGGCGAGCGTCTCGTCGAGATGGTGCTGTCCGACGACCCGGCGCAGCGTGGTCTGCGCGATCTGCTCGATCGCCGCCTTCACGTTCTCGATCGCGATCACCGACTTCACCGCGTCGGCCACCCGGTAGTAGGCCACGGCGGACACCCCGACGGTGACGTTGTCCTTCGTGATGATGCCCTGCGACTGGATCGGCAGGGTCACGATGCGCAGCGAGACCTTCGTCATCACGTCGACGATCGGGATGATGAAGCGGAGCCCGGGGTCGCGCACGCTGTGCAGCCGGCCGAATCGCAGCACCACGCCGCGCTCGTACTGCTTCACGATCTTCACCGACATGAAGAAGAGGACGATCGCGAGGATGGCGACGACGATCAGGGTGATCCAGAGCCAGACCATGGGAATCATCTCCTGCGGCGCCGGTGACGTGCCGTGCGTCACCTCCATTGTCCCACCGCGGGGACGTCGACGGCCGTGCTCGCGATCCGCGTCACCCGACGGGCGTCGGGGTCACAACCGGTCGAGCGTCTGATCGATGTCGGCGAGCAGGTCGTCGACGTCCTCGATGCCGACCGAGAGCCGCACGACCGACTCGGGCACCTCGGCCTCGGTGCCGCGCACCGAGGCGTGCGTCATCTCCGAGGGGTAGTTGACGAGCGACTCGACCCCGCCGAGCGACTCGGCGAGCTGGAACAGGGTGGTCGACTCCGCGAAGCGGCGTGCCGCCTCGCCGCCGCCGGCGAGCGCGATCGACAGCATGCCGCCGAACCCCGACATCTGGCGCGCGGCGAGCTCGTGGCCCGGGTGCGACTCGAGCCCCGGGTAGTAGACCTGCTCGATCGCCGCATGCTCCTCGAGACGCCGGGCGATGGCGAGGGCGTTCTGGCTGTGCCGCTGCATCCTGACCCCCAGCGTCTTGATGCCGCGCGAGGTGAGGAACGCGTCGAACGGCCCCGACACGGCACCCGCCGCGAACTGGGTGAACTTCACGCGGTCGTGCAGCTCGTCGCGGCCGGCCGCGAACACGAGCGCACCGCCCACGACGTCGGAGTGCCCGCCGAGGTACTTCGTCGTCGAGTGCACGACGACGTCGGCGCCGAGCGCGAGCGGCTGCTGCAGCGCGGGCGAGGCGAACGTGTTGTCGACGACGACCACGAGTCCTGCCTCGTGGCCGAGCTCGGCGAGCGCCGCGACATCCGAGATCTTCATCAGCGGGTTCGAGGGGGTCTCGATCCAGAGCACCCTGGTGGCCGGCTCGATCGCTGCGCGAACGGCGTCGAGGTCGCTCGTGTCGACCGTGGTGTCGCGCACGTCCCATGCGCCGAAGACGCGGCGGATGAGGCGGTGCGTGCCGCCGTAGACGTCGTTGCCGATGATGACGTGGTCGCCAGGCGCGAGCACCGTGCGCAGCAGCGCGTCCTCCGCGGCGAGGCCCGAGGCGAACGAGAGGCCGTGGGCGCCGCCCTCGAGCGCCGCGAGCTGCGCCTCGAGCGCATCGCGGGTCGGGTTGCCGCCGCGCGAGTACTCGTAGCCGCCGCGGAGCCCGCCGATGCCGTCCTGCACGTAGGTCGAGGTCTGGTAGATCGGCGGGATCACGGCCCCCGTCGTCGGGTCGAAGGCCTGGCCGGCGTGGATCGCGCGGGTGTCGAAGCGGGCGTGGTCGGTGTTCATGGGGTGGTGCCTTACGTGAGGGGAGGTCAGTGGGAGAGGTAGGTGAGCAGGTCGGTGCGCGTGATCACGCCGAGCGCCTTGCCCCCGTCGGTCACGAGCATCGCGGGCGCGTCGGTGAAGGCGGTGCGCGCGGCGGCGACCGGCTCCTGCACGCCGATGAGCGGCAGCGGCTCGCCGACCACGCTGCCGACCTCGTCGGTCAGCTTCGCGACGCCCGTGAAGACCTGCTCGAGCAGCACCTCTTCGTGGAGCGCCCCGAGCACCTCGCCCAGCACGACGGGCGGCTCGTGCCCGACGACCACGAGCTGCGAGACGCCCGACTCGGTCATGCGGTCGATCGCCTCGCGCACGGTGTCGTTCGGGTGCACGTACACGAGCGGCGCCGTGCGGTCGGCCTTCGCCGCGAGCAGGTCGGCGATCGTGTGACCGGAGGGCGCGTTGCCGAAGCCGTACGCGCGCATCCATTTGTCGTTGAAGATCTTTCCGAGGTAGCCGCGGCCGCCGTCGGGCAGCAGCACGACGAACACGTCGTCGGCCGTGACCCCCGGCGCGGAGGCCGCGCGCAGGGCTGCGACGACGGCCATGCCGCTCGACCCGCCGACGAGGATGCCCTCCTCGCGCGCGAGGCGACGGGTCATCGCGAACGAGTCGGCATCGCTCACGGCGATGATCTCGTGCGGCACCGCCGGGTCGTAGGCGTCGGGCCAGAAGTCCTCGCCCACACCCTCGACGAAGTACGGGCGCCCGGTGCCGCCCGAGTACACCGATCCCTCGGGGTCGGCGCCGATGATGCGCACCCGGTCGCCCGAGACCTCGCGCAGGTACCGTCCGGTGCCGGTGATCGTGCCGCCCGTGCCGACGCCCGCGACGAAGTGCGTGACCCGTCCGTCGGTGTCGCGCCAGATCTCGGGCCCCGTCGTCTCGTAGTGCGACCGCGGCCCGTTCGGGTTGGCGTACTGGTTCGGCTTGAACGCACCCGGGATCTCGCGGGCGAGCCGGTCGGAGACGCCGTAGTACGACTCGGGGCTGTCGGGCGCGACCGCGGTGGGCGTGACGACGACCTCGGCGCCGTAGGCGGTGAGCACGTTGCGCTTGTCTTCGCCCACCTTGTCGGGGCAGACGAAGACGCAGCGGTAGCCGCGCTGCTGCGCGACGAGGGCGAGGCCGACCCCGGTGTTGCCGCTCGTCGGCTCGACGATCGTGCCGCCCGGCTTCAGCAGGCCGTCGCGCTCGGCGGCGTCGATGATGCGTCCGGCGATGCGGTCCTTCGACGATCCGCCCGGGTTGAAGTACTCGAGCTTCACGAGCACGGTCGCCTCGGTCACCCCGGCGGTGACGCGGTTGAGCTTGACGAGCGGGGTGTCGCCGACGAGGTCGACGATCGATTCTGCGTACTTCATGCGGTGTCCTTGCGAGTCGGCCACGGCTCTGCCGGGGTGCGGCGAACGATCGGGCGTGCGTGCGGGGTCAGTGGAGGACGTCAGCGACAACACAGCGAGAGGAGCACGGCTCAACTCTAGCCCGCCGGCGCGCGGCATGTCACGGCGGCAGGGTGCATGTGACCTTGGTCCCGGTGGTCTCCGACGGATCGCCCGAGAGTCGGAGCATGCAGGAACAACGAAGCAGTGATCGCATCCTCGTCGGCGTCGACGGCTCGTCCTCGTCGGTCGAGGCGCTCCGGTATGCGGCGCGCATCGCGGACGCGTTCGGCGCGCCGCTCGAGGTCCTGACCACTTGGACCTTCCCACCGATCGCCGGCGCGTACGTCATCGACGGCTGGTCCCCCGAGGAGGATGCCCGGAGCGCCCAGGACGCCGCGATCGAGGAGGCGTTCGACGGCGAGCCTCCCGCCGGACTGCGGCGCGCCGTGCTCGCGGGACCGGCCGCGCGCACGCTCATCGAGGAGAGCCGTCGCGCGGGCATGCTCGTGCTCGGCAGCAGGGGGCACGGCGGCTTCGCGGGTCTCCTCCTCGGCTCGGTGAGCGCGACCTGCGCCGAGCACGCGCGCTGCCCCGTGCTCGTGGTGCGCTCCGGCGGCGACCGACCGGAGGGCGCCTGAACCGGCGGACACCACCCCATCTCCCAGATCGGAGCACGCATGCTGGCATGGAGGACGGGCGCTCCAGGTGAGCTGGTCCGCGTGGACGCACCCGCGCCCGAGCCGCTCGACGACGAGGTAGTCGTGCGGGTCGAGGCATGCGGCGTCTGCCGGACGGACCTGCACGTCATCGACCGCGAACTGCCGGTGCACCGCCCCGGCGTGATCCCCGGACACCAGGTCGTGGGTGTCGTGACCGGCACGGGTGCCTCGGTCCGCCGGCTCAGGCCAGGCGACCGGGTCGGCATCGCATGGCTGCGACGCACGTGCGGCGCCTGCCGATGGTGCCGCGAAGGGCGGGAGAACCTCTGCCCGGCTTCCGAGTACACCGGCTGGGACGCCGACGGCGGGTTCGCCGAGTCCGCCACGGTTCCCGAGTCGTTCGCGTACCCCCTCCCCGCGGGTGCCGACCCCGTCACCACGGCGCCGCTGCTCTGCGCGGGCATCATCGGCTACCGTGCGCTGACCCGCGCGAACCTGCCGGCGGGAGGCAGGCTCGGGATCTACGGGTTCGGATCGAGCGCGCACCTCACGGCGAAGCTGGCACTCGCCGGCGGCGCCGAACTGCACGTCATGAGCCGAGGGCGCGAGAATCGCGCCCTCGCCACCCGACTGGGCGCCGTCTTCGTCGGCGACGCCACCGCGACCCCGCCGCAACCGCTCGACTCGGCCATCGTCTTCGCACCCGCGGGCGAGCTCGTCCCGCTCGCGCTGCGGGCGACCGCGCCCGGCGGCACCGTCGTGCTCGCGGGCATCCACATGACCGACGTTCCGGCCATGAGCTACGGCGAGCACCTGTTCGGCGAGCGGGACCTGCGCACCGTCACCGCCAACACCCGCGCAGACGGCGCCGCGTTCCTCCGGCTGAGCGGAGCGCTCGACCTCGTGCCGAGCGTCACCCGCTACGACCTCGCGCGAGCCGACGCCGCCGTCGACGCGTTGCGTGCCGGCGAGGCATCCGGATCGATCGTGCTGGTGCCGTGACGCGACGGCGCACGATGTGACCTATGGCCCAAGCGGCGAAGCCCGGCACGACGAGGCTGTCGGCATGAACGCGACGCTGCGATTCCTCGGTGCTGCCGACACCGTCACCGGCTCCCGCTACCTCATCGACACCGGGGCGGCCCGCGTCCTCGTGGACTGCGGGCTCTTCCAGGGCTACAAGGTGCTGCGCGAACGCAACCGCGCCCCGTTCCCGGTGCCGCCCGAGTCGATCGACGCCGTCGTCCTCAGCCATGCGCACCTCGACCACACCGGGTACTTGCCGGCGCTCGTTCGCGACGGGTTCGCCGGCCGGGTCCATGCGACCTCGGGCACTGCCGACCTCAGCGAGATCATGCTGCGCGACAGCGCCCACCTGCTGGAGGAGGAGGCGCGACACGCCGCGCACGGGCACTGGTCGAGGCACACCGACCCGAGGCCCCTGTACACCGTCGCCGATGTCGAGCGAGCCCTCGACCGGCTCCGGCCGGTGGGCTTCGACGAGGAAATCGACCTCGGCGATCGGTTGTCGGCGACGCTCGTACCCGCCGGGCACATTCTCGGTGCCTCATCCGTGCGGATCGCCGTGGGAGGTCGCATCACCCATTTCACCGGCGACCTCGGTCGCGACGACGACCCGCTCATGCGACCGCCGCGCCGGTTCGCCGGCGCCGCGGTGCTCGTCACCGAGTCGACGTACGGCAACCGACGACACGCGCCGATCGATCCCGAGGCGCCGCTCGGCGAGATCATCCGCCGGGTGAGCGCCCGGGGCGGGGTCACGCTCATTCCGGCCTTCGCCGTCGGACGGACGGAGAGCATCCTCCTGCACCTCTCCCGCCTTCGCGATCGAGGCGAGCTCCCCGACGTGCCGATCTACCTCAACAGCCCGATGGCGGTCGACGTCAGCGCGGTCTACCAGCGCCATGCAGAGGAGCACCGGATGCCGCCCGACGAACTCGCGAGGATGTACGCGATCGCCACGCCGGTGCACGAGGTCGACGACTCGAAGCTGCTCAACCTGCGCGGCGGCCCGATGGTCATCATCTCGGCGAGCGGCATGCTGACCGGCGGCCGGATCCTGCACCACCTCGTCGCGTACGGCCCGGACCCCCGCAACGCCGTCGTGCTGACCGGCTTCCAGGCCGGCGGCACGCGCGGCGCCGCACTCGTCGCCGGCGAACGCTCGCTGCGGATCTTCGGCGAGGACGTCCCGATCCGGGCCGAGGTCGTGAACATCGACACGATGTCGGCCCACGCCGACGCCGATGGTGTGATCGCGTGGATGCGCCGGGGGCCGGCGGCCCCCGAGCAGGTGTACGTCACCCACGGCGAGCCGGCTGCGGCCGATGCACTGCGAGTGCGCATCGAGCGCGAACTCGGGTGGCCCGCCCGTGTGCCGGAGCACGGCGAGCTCGTCGGGCTCTGATCCGTGCGCCGACCGGTTCACCGTAACGGGGGCGCCGTGGCCGTTCACTCGACGCGGTGCGTCGTCTCGCCGCGCGCGAGCTGGTAGACGGCGGCCTGGGTGCGTCGCTCGAAGCCGAGCTTGCGCAGCAGCCCCGAGACGTAGTTCTTCACCGTCTTCTCGGCGAGCGACAGCCGGTCGCCGATCTGCCGGTTGGTGAGGCCCTCGGCGATGAGGCCCAGGACCTGGCGCTCGCGGAGGTTGAGCGAGCCGAATCGGGGGTCGTTCCGGTCGTCGGCTTCGACGGGAGGGCGCAGCCGGGCGGCGACGGTCGGGTGGATGAGCGACCTGCCGGCGGCGACCGCCCGGACGGCATCGACGAGGCCGGAGCCGGCGATCGTCTTCAGCACGTAGCCCGAGGCACCGGCCATCACGGCCGCCGCCGCCGCGGCGTCGTCGTCGTACGCCGTCAGCATGAGGCACTGGACCTCGGGATGCCTCGACCGGATCTCGCGGCAGAGCGCGATCCCGTCGTCGTCCTGGAGGCGCACGTCGAGGACTGCGACGTCGGGCAAGAGCGCGGCGATCCGCACGAGCGCCCGGTCCGCGCTCGGCGCTTCGCCCACCACTTCGAGGTCGTGCTCGCGCTCGAGCAGCTGCGCCACCCCTCGGCGGACGATCTCGTGGTCGTCGACGAGGAACACCCGGGTCATGGGGCCTCCCGTTCGAAGGGCGCCCGCCAGGCGGCCGTCGTCCGTCCGGCGATCGAATCGATCGCGAATGTGCCCCCGCGTGCCCTCGCCCGGGCCGCGATGTTCTCGATGCCGCTTCGACGCCCGCCTTCCGGCAGGCCCACCCCGTCGTCCTCCACTTTCACGCCGACCCCGAGGTCGTCGGCCGCGACGGCGACGCTCACGCGATGGGCGGACGCGTGCCTGACCGCGTTCGTGAGCAGCTCGCGCACCGTGGCGGTGACGTCGTCGGCGAGCGCCCCGTCGACCGTCAGGTCGACCGGCCCGTCGAAACTCACGGTGATCGGCTGCGACAGCCCGGGCGAGCACTCGGAGGCGATGTCGAGGACTCGGTGCCGCAGCGACTCGTCCTGCCCGGGCCGCGGGGTCATCGCGAAGACGATCGTCCGGATCTGCATGATGTCCTCGTCCAGCGTCGCCACCGCCTTGCGGATGCGCTCGGAGAGACGGGCGTCGTTGATGGTCTCGGCGATCGACTGGAGCTCGAGCCCGGTGCCGAACAGCTGCTGGATCACGTGGTCGTGCAGGTCGCGCGCGATCCGCGAACGGTCCTCGACGAGGAGGGCGCGCTGCTGCCGCTCGCGAGCCCTGGCGAGTTCGAGCGCGAGGGCGACCCGGTCGACGAGGTCGGCGGCGATGTCGAGTTCCGCGGCGCTGAACGCCGGGCGGCTCGGATGCCTCGCGACCGCGAGCACGCCCCAGGTGCCGGAATCGCTGCGGAGCGGCAGGAACATGACGGCGCCCGCGCTCGAGCCGTCGAGGATGGCGAGCGCGTCGGGGGCGGGAACGTGCCGGCCGCCCGGTCGGACCGCCGGCTCGCCGCGTTCGAACACCTCGCCGGCGCCGGTGGTCGCGGCGGGGACGACCCGCCCGGTGACCTCCGCTGCGCCGTCGCCCCGTGCCTCCGCGACCCGAACCGTCGGCGGCTCGTCTCCATCGGGCAGGATGACGCAGACGCGGTTCGCCGTGGTGCGCGTGATGAGCTCGTCGGCGAGCATCGCCGGCGCCGACCCGTCGACGGACTCGAGGAGTGCAGCAGTGATGTGCGCCGACGCGGCCATCCACCGCTGCCGCTGGCGGGTCTCCTCGAGCAGGCGGGCATTCGCGATGACGAAGCCCGCTGTGGCTGCGAGCGCGGTCACGAGCTGCTCGTCCTCCTCGGTGAAGAGTCCGCGCCGCGGGTTCGAGAGATAGAGGTTGCCGTACACCTCCGCTCGCACGCGGATCGGCACACCGAGGAAGGCGTCCATGCTCGGATGCCCCGCCGGGAACCCGACCGACCGCGGGTGATCGGAGATGTGCTGCAGGCGGATCGGGCGCGGGTCGTCGATCAGGGCCCCGAGCACGCCCCGGCCTTCGGGGAGGTGCCCGATGGCCGCCGCCGCGTCGTCCGAGATCCCGACATGGATGAACGCCTCGAGCCCGTCGCCGTCGGCGGCGATCACGCCGAGCGCGCCGTACTCCGCGTCGACCAGCTCGACGGCCGACTGGGCGATGCGCTCGAGCACCACCGGGAGCTCGGCATGTTCGACGACGACCTGCGTGGCACGGAGCAGCGCTTGGAGACGGCCCTGGGTGTGGACCATGGCATCGGCCCGCTCGGCCAACTCGCGCATGGCGCGATCCAACTCCGACCGCGGCCGGTCGGCGAAGGGCAACGACGACCGGTCCGACATGGCTCCTCCGTACGGATGGCGGCAGGTTACCACTCGGGCCCGACGACGGACACCGCGCGACGGGACCAATGGCCCGGCCGCGTACGACTCCCGTCCGCGAACCTGAGAGGGCCGGTCCCGGATGTGCGGGGCCGAGGAAGGGGCGGAGCGGGTGAAGCCGGTACTGGTCGGAGTCGACGGCTCGATCGCGAGCCGGGCGGCCGTGAGCTGGGCCGTCGAACGCGCCCGCGCGGACGGCCGCGAGGTGGAGTTGCGCTTCGTCGTCGACGACGAATGGGGCGTCGTCGGGGCTCCTGCGCGCGATGAGCTGCGTGCGGGCGCCGAGGCCCTGGTCCAGCGCGAGCTGGCGTTCGCACGCGGCCCCGCCGGCGCGGTCCCCGTGCGGGCCGGATTCTCCGTCGGGCCGCCCATCCTCACCCTCGCCGATGCCGCTCGCGACGCCGACGTCGTCGTCGTCGGCACGCACAAGGTCGGTGTCTTCCACGGAATGGCGCTCGGATCCCGCTCACTGCAGCTCGCCGCGATCTCACCGGTGCCGGTCGCCATCGTGCCCGCACCGTCCGGCGAGTCCCGGAGCGGCATCGTCATGGGCGTCGGCGGCGGCATCGACGAAGACGTGGTCGTTCGAGCGGCGGTCGCCGAGTCGAATCGGTCGGGCGAGCCGTTGGTGCTCGTGCGCTCCTTCACCGACCGCGTGGCCCTCGGCGAGCAGGCGCTCGACCACGCGACGCGGCTCGCCGAGACGCTCGCACCGTCGGCGGGAGTGTCCCGGCGACGGTCGAGCACATCGGCCGGGGAAGCCCTCGCGGTCATGTCCGGCCAGGCGGTGCTCACGGTGGTCGGGCGGCCGACCGCACCGGGCCAGCACGGGTACCGGCCGCTCGGACGCGCCGTCTCCGACCTGCTCATGAACCTCCGCGGCCCTGCCCTCGTCGTCCCGTTCCCGCACACCGACGAACGGCGCGAGCGATCGACTTTCTCAGCGCACCACGATGAACGGAGACCCCATGCGATCCCTGGTCCTGTATGAATCGATGTTCGGCGTCACCCGTCGCGTCGGAGAGGCCATCGCCGACGGGCTGCGGGCCTTCGGCGACGCCGACGCCGTGCCCGTGTCGACGGGCGCCGGCGAGGCGGACGACGCGGATCTGGTCGTGATCGGGGTGCCGACCCATGCGCACTCCATCCCCGGGCCGAGATCGCGCGCGGAAGCCGCCGAGTGGGCGGCAGATCCCGAACGCGGTCTCGCACTCGAGCCCGGTGCGACCGGGCCGGGCGTCCGCGAATGGATCAAGGCGCTGGACGCACCGCCGCGGCACTGGGCCGCGTTCGCCACGCGCGCCGATCTCCCGCGGATCCTGGCCGGCGACGGTGCGGTCGGGATCGAGCGGCGCATGCGGCGCTTGGGCGTTCCCCCGCTGCACGACGGCGAGTGCTTCATCGTGTCCGTCGACAACGCGCTGCTGCCGGGCGAACTCGACCGCGCCCGAGCGTGGGGCGGCACCCTCGGTCGCGCGGCGGCCGAGGCGGATCGTGATCGCCGGACCGACGCCGGCTGAGCGGAAGGAAGAACGACATGTTCGAACGAATCGTGGTCGGTGCCGACGGCTCCCCCGCCTCGGCGGCGGCGGTCGACTGGGCGGCCGCCCGAGCCGGCGAGGCCCAGCTCGTCCTCGTCCACGTCGAACGCGACCGCGAGCGGGGCAGCGAGTACCTGAGCGCCACCTCGGAGCGCGCGGGGGCGAGAGTCCGGCTGATCGACGAGGCGGAACGCGTGCGCGAGGCCCACCCGGGCCTGCACGTCGTGACGTCGACCGAGACCGGACCGGTCGTCGACGTGCTGCGATCGTTCCTGCGACGAGGAACCCTCGTCGTGGTCGGCCGCGACTCCGATCGGCCCGGGCGCTGGTCGGCCGGCGTCCGACTCGCGGGGTCGCACGGCGGCGGCGGCGTCGCCGTCATCCCGCCCGGAGGTCGGCCGGGCGGCGGCGAGCTCGGCGTGGTCGTCGGCATCGACGGCTCCGCGCTCGGCGACGCGGTCGTCCGCGTCGCCGCCGACCTCGCGGCGATGACCGGCGAGCCGTTGACGCTCCTGCACGCGTGGACTGCACCGGCGATGTGGGAGGCGGACCTGAAGCAGTTCGCCGGCGAGTTCGGCGAGTACGAGCAGATGCATCGCGACACGCTCGCGGCCGCGATCGATGCGAGCATCGCCTCGGGCGCACAGCCGCATGGCCGGCTCGTGCACGGACGTCCCACCGACGAACTGCTCGAGGCGGCCGAGCGCGCATCACTGCTCGTCGTGGGCAGCCACAGCGGATCTTCGGTGGCCCGCTTCCTCCTGGGGTCGGTCAGTCACGAGCTCCTGCTCCGAGCCACGATCCCCGTGCTCGTCGTGCTCCCCGAATGACGTCTGCGCCACGCGCTCACGTGATGCATGCATCACGTGAGCGCACCGTCATGCGTCGTGCTCCGTTGCGGCAGTCGGCTCCGACTCCGCCGACGGAACGACCTCCGTCACGACGAGGACCGGGCACGGCGGGTCCAGCAGCAGCATCACGCTCACGGACCCGAGGAAGAAGCGCCGGATGCGTCCATAGCCGTGGCTCGCGACGACGACGGCCGATGCAGAAGCCCCGAGTTCGTCGAGCAGCTGCGCCGCATCGGCGCGGTGCAGGCGACCGGTGCACTCCGCACCGAGTTCTCGGGCGCGCCCGACCGCCTCGTCGAGCGCACGCCGATGCATCGACTCGAAGACCTCGAGGTCGTCGGTGACCTCGCCGAAGACCGGCGTCCACGTCGACGGCGGGTGCCAGGCATGGACGATCTCGAGGGGCGCTCCGCGCAGACGGGCCTCATCGGCGGCGACCTCGACCGCGGCGAGCGCCGCCGCCGACCCGTCGATGCCGATCACGACCGGTCGCCCGTCCTCGGGCGGCGGTCCGGGCGGCACGACCGCCACCGTCCCTCCCCCATGACGGCCCGCCAGCCGGGCGGCGAGGCTCCAGCGCGATCCGCGCTTGTGCGCAGGCGCTCCGACGACGACGAGCGACCCGGGTCGCACCTGTTCGGCGAGCACCTGCTCGGGCGCCCCTTCGACGACCCGCGTCTCGACGTTCCAGCGCTCGCGGGAGCCATGGCGGGCGAGGACCGCTTCGACGCGCTCCTCGTTGAATCGCGAGTCGGGGTCTTCGAGCACGTGGAGGAGCACGATCGGAAGCCGGTCTCCACGACGCAGCGCCCAGTCCAATGCCGCTTCGGCCTCGGGCGCCCCGTTCCAGCCGACGATGATCCTGGTGAACATGTGCCACAGCTTCGCGCGTCGCCGCGAGCGACGGCGGGTCGAAAGTCACATCGGATCAGGGACCGTTCCTCGCCGCGGGCGGTGCGGCGTGCTTTGATTCGGCTCATGGACGACATCGAGGGTGGCGGCCCCGCTCGGGCCGAACGCCCGCTCACGAACTGGCACGAAGAGAACGCCCGAGGGCTGTCGCGCGGGCAGCGGTCGGCCGACCTCCTCCGCAACGGCATGGGAAGCTGGCCGTTCGTCGCCGGCTTCCTGGCGTTCATGGGGGTGTGGGCGCTGCTCAACATCACGGCAGCGGCCTGGGATCCGTACCCCTACATCCTGCTCAACCTCTTCCTCAGCATGCTCGCCGGCCTGCAGGGCGCGATCCTGCTCATCGCCGCGAAACGGCAGGACGCCGTGGCGGCCGCGCTCGCCCAGCACGACTACGAGACCAATCTCGCCGCGAAGACCGAGATCGAGGAGCTCATGGCCCTCAACCGCACCCAGCTCGCGCTGATCGAGGAACTGCGCGAGCTCTCGCAGGAGCGCGTGGTGCCGGCGTCCCCCCGCCGTCGTCTCCGCCGGTCGCGCGGCTGATCCCGCGGGACCAAGGTCCCCGCGGTCGCCGGTCGGGCCGCCGCACGCTGGGCTCATGGAAGACCACCCTCGGATCCGTCTCGCTCTGGTGTGGACGCAGGTGTTCGTCGCCGTGACCGCGGTCGCGGGCGGCGTCGCCCTCGCGATCGGTTCGCTCTCCACCGAGCTCATGACGTTGTTGAGCCCACCCGCCGAGTACCTCGCCGGCTCGCCCTTCGGCAGCTATCTCGTCCCCGGTCTGATCCTCGCCGTCGTCCTGGGCGGCGTTCACGTCGCCGCATTCGTCGCCGTGCTGCGGCGCAGCGGCTCGGCGCTCGTGCTGTCGGCCGCCGCAGGCTACGCGACGCTCATCTGGATCTTCGTGCAGATGATGTTCATCCCGTTCAGCCCGTTGCAGCTCCTGTATTTCGCGGTCGGTTCGTTCGAGCTCGGCCTGGTGATGCTCCTGCTCGGCCTCCTCCCCACCCGTGGGACCCTCCATCGCGCGGCGGATGCCCGGGCGGACCGCGGACTCGGAGGGTCGGCCGCGTTCGAGCGGTAGGAACCGCGGGTCCGGCGTGTCGCCGCGACGATGCGGCGTTCTCCCAGCCGCATGCATTCGTATTGGTATCGGCGCCGGCGCACGGCACCGCCCCCGACGACCCCATCGAGAGAGGCCCCGCGTGAGCGCGACCCCGCCCGTTCCCCCGAAGGCGAAGCAGCAGGCACAGCAGCAGAGCGCGAAGCAGCAGCGCGCGGCCGAGCGGCAACGGCAGCTCGAGGAGTTCAAGAAGCGCGAGGCGCGCTCGAAGCGCAACCGCCGCATCCTCACCTGGGCGGGCGTCGCCGTCGGCGTCGCCGCGGTCGCGCTGCTCATCACCGCGATCGTGGTCGCCCCGAAGGACACGTCGCCCGCGGCGGGCGGTGAGGGCGGCTCCGGCACGGGCGCGATCGAAGGCGTGCAGACCTTCTCGTACCAGGGCGGCGGGCACGTCGAGGGCGAGGTCGACTACGCCGAGACGCCGCCGGCGGGCGGCGACCACAACGCGGTGTGGCTCAACTGCGGCGTGTACGGCGAGCCGGTGCCGAACGAGAACGCCGTGCACTCGCTCGAGCACGGCGCCGTGTGGGTGACGGTCGACCCCGACCTGCCGGCCGACGAGCTCGGCAAGCTCACCGCCGAACTTCCGACGTCGTACGTCGTGCTGTCGCCGTACGACGGCCTGCCCTCCCCCATCGTGCTCAGCGCCTGGAACGCGCAGCTGCAGATCGACGACGCCGCCGACCCGCGCATCGCGCAGTTCATCGAGCAGTACTGGCAGAGCTCGGCGGCCCCCGAACCGGGCGCTCCCTGCTCGGGCGCCTACGACGCGCCCGGCAAGCTGTCGTGAGCGCGCCGGCCGACGCTCCCGCCGGCTCGGTCGCGTCGGCCGACGCCTTTCCCTCGGCCGACCGTGCCGGGCTCGACGGCGAGCGACGCGGCAGCCGGATCGCGGCGGTGGTCGCGGCATCCGTCGCCGTCGTGGTGGTCGCGATCGCCGCGTTCTCGATCGGGCGGCTCTCGGCCCTCGGCGACCCGACGCCGACCGGCACGAGCGCCGAAGCCGGCTTCGCGCGCGACATGCAGGTGCACCACCAGCAGGGCGTCGAGCTCGCGATGATCGTTCGCGACGCGACCGACGACGACGAGGTGCGCCTGCTCGCGTACGACATGGCGACGACGCAGGCGCAGCAGGCCGGCCAGATGTACGGCTGGCTGAGCGCGTGGGGCCTCCCGCAGGCGGGCGACGAGCCGTCGATGACGTGGATGACGCGTGCCGCGCCCGGCGGCGTGCACGACGGGCACTCGGCCGGGGCGGACCACGAGCCGGGCGCGCCGATGCCCGGCCTCGCGACGAGCGAGCAGGTGGCCGAACTCCGTACGCTGTCCGGCGCGGCGGCGGAGCGGCGGTTCCTCGAACTCATGATCGCGCACCATCAGGGCGCCGTCGAGATGGCCGACGCGCTGCTCGAGCGATCGTCGAACGAGGCGGCGACCGCACTCGCGCGCTCGATCGTCACGAGCCAGACGAGCGAGATCGAACTCATGCAGCAGATGCTCGCCGACCGCTCCTGACCCTCAACCCGCTCGCGTCGCGCGGCGCTTCGCCGAACCCTTCGGCGGGAACAGGGTCTCGGACTGCTCGAGCGACATGCCGTTCGTCTCGGGCACCTTCGCGAGCACGAAGAAGAACGAGAGCGCGGCGAACGTCGCGTACATGCCGTAGGTGAACACGAGCGAGTAGTCGCTCAGCACGGGGAACGTGACCGTCACGAGGAAGTTCGCGATCCACTGCGCGGCCGCGGCCAGCCCGAGGGCGCGCGCCCGGATGCTGTTCGGGAAGATCTCGCCGAGCAGCACCCACACGAGCGGACCCCACGAGAACCCGAAGGCGACGACGAACACGTTCGCCGCGACGAGCGCCGTCGGACCCCACCCGCCCGGCAGCGACAACGCCCCGTCGACCGTCACGGCGTTGCCGAACGCGACGGCCATGACTGCGAGCGCGACCGTCATGCCGACCGAGCCGACGAGCAGCAGCGGCCGCCGCCCCACCCGGTCGACGAGCGCGATCGCCACGAACGTGACGGCGATGTTCGTCACCGAGGTGAGCACGCTGATCAGCAGCGAGTTCGACTCGTCGAAGCCGACGGCGCTCCACAGCGTCGTCGAGTAGTAGAAGATCACGTTGATGCCGACGAACTGCTGGAACACCGACAGCAGGATGCCGATCCACACGATCGGCCGGAGCCCGAGCACTGGGCCGCGGAGCGCGCCCTTGCGGGTCGAGAGCTTGTCGTTCGCGATCGAGTCGTGGATCTCGCGAACCGACCGGTCGATCTCATCGGCGGGCTGGATCTGCGCGAGCACGCCGCGCGCGACCTCCTCCTTGCCCTGCTTCACCAGGAACCGGGGCGACTCGGGCAATCGCAGCGCGAGCAGTCCGTAGACGACCGACGGCACGATGCACGCGAGGAACATCCAGCGCCACGCCTCGAGCCCGAACCAGAACGGCTCGCTCGCTCCGCCCGCGGCGGTCGCGAAGAGCGCGTCCGACAGCAGCGCCGCGAAGATGCCGAAGACGATCGCGAGCTGCTGCAGGGAGGCGAGCCGCCCGCGCACCTTGCGCGGCGAGATCTCGGCGATGTAGGCGGGCGCCACGACCGAGGCGATGCCGATGCCGACACCGCCGATGATCCGCCAGATCGTGAGGTCCCAGCCCGAGAACGCGAAGCCCGAGCCGATCGACGAGATGAAGAACAGCGCCGCCCCGAGCAGCATCACGGGGATACGGCCGAACCGGTCGGCGAGCCGACCGGCGAGCTCCGACCCGAGCGCGCAGCCGAGCAGCGCGCTCGCGATCGCGAAGCCGGTCGCCGCCGCCGAGAGCCCGAACTGCTGCTCGATCGCGTCCACCGCGCCGTTGACGACCGACGAGTCGAATCCGAAGAGGAACCCGCCGACGGCTCCCGACGCCGCGAGTGCGACGACCCTGCGGTTCAGGGCCCGTGCGGTCGGAGAGGTCGCGGTCGCCGACCCCGTCGCGGTGCTCGCCGCGGCATCCATGCCCGTGCTCTCGGCCCCGGTCGGCTGGCGCCCTCCAGTGCCCGAATTCTGCTCCGCCCGATCGTCCATGATCTCCCCCTCGGCGTCGTGCGACCACGCTACTGCGCGGGTCGACCGACGGTCGAGAGGCGGTGAGGTCAGTCGGCGGCCTCGCCGACCTGCACCGGCCGCTCCTCCTGCTGCCGGTAGAGCGATGCGTAGACGCCGCCCGCCTCGACGAGCTCGGCGTGCGTCCCGCGCTCGACGACGCGGCCCGCGACGACGACGAAGATGACGTCGGCGGCGACCACGGTCGAGAGCCGGTGCGCGATCGCGATCGTCGTGCGGCCGCGCGCGGCATCGTCGAGCGCCTGCTGCACGACCCGCTCGGAGATCGGGTCGAGCGCGCTCGTCGCCTCGTCGAGCACGAGCACCGCCGGGTCCTTCAGCAGCACCCGCGCGATGGCGATGCGCTGCTTCTCGCCGCCCGAGAGCCGGTACCCCCGCTCGCCGACGACGGTGTCGTACCCCTCAGGGAAGGAGGCGATCGTCTCGTGGATGTTGGCGGCCCGGGCCGCGGCCTCGAGCTCGGCGTCCGAGGCATCGGGGTTCGCGTACCGCAGGTTGTCGGCGATGGAGGCGTGGAAGAGGTAGGTCTCCTGGCTGACGATGCCGATGTGCAACATCAGGGAGTCGCGGCGGAGGTCGCGCACGTCGACGCCCGCGAACCGCACCGCACCGCTCGTCGCCTCGTAGAGCCGTGGCACGAGGTACGACACCGTCGTCTTGCCGGCGCCGCTCGGCCCGACGAACGCCGCGAACTGGCCCGGCTCGATCGTGAAGCTCACTCCGTCGAGCGTGGGACGGGGCTCGTCGCCCTCCGTGCGCACGGCATCGGGGTAGTGGAACGAGACGTCGTCGAACTCGACCCGGCCGAGCGCCCCGTCGGTCGGCACGTCGCGCGCATCGGGCGCGTCGGTGATCGCCGGTCGCAGGTCGAGGTACTCGAAGATGCGGGCGAACAGTGCGCTCGAGGTCTGCAGGTCGAGCGCGACGCGCATGAGCCCCATGAGCGGGAACAGGAGGCGAGCCTGCACCGTCGTGAAGGCGACGATCGTGCCCGCGGTGACGTCGGTGTTGCCGCCCGCGATGAGCCAGCCCGAGACGAGGTAGACGATCGCGGGGATCGACGACATGAAGATGTTCACCATCGCGAAGAACCACTGGCCGGTCATCTGCTGCCTGACCTGCAGGCCGATCTGGTTGCGGTTCTCGTCGGAGTACCGCTCGATCTCGCTCTGCTGGCGGCTGAAGCTCTTCGACAGCAGGATGCCCGAGACCGAGAGCGTCTCCTGCGTGATCGCCGTCATCTCCGACAGCGACTCCTGCGTCCGCCCGGCCAGCCGCGCCCGCACCTGGCCGACCCGCCGCTGCGCGATGACCATGAAGGGCATGAGCACGAGGGCGACCACCGTGAGCTGCCAGTTGAGCAGCAGCATCGCGACGAACGCGCTGATCACGGTGACCGTGTTGCCGAGCACGCTCGACACCGTGTTCGTCAGCACGCCGGCGACGCCGCCGACGTCGTTCTGCAGGCGCGACTGGATGATGCCCGTCTTCGTGCGGGTGAAGAAGCTCAGCTCCATCGCCTGCAGGTGGCTGAACAGCCGCACCCGCAGCGCGCCCATGACCTTGTTGCCGATGGTCGAGGTGAGCCAGGTCTGCCAGACGCCGAGCAGGGCGGCGACGACGAAGACCGCGATCATGGCGAGCACGAGGGTCGTCAGCACGGGCAGGTTCGGCGGGGATGCCTCGCCGCCGGCGCCCGTCGGGAAGAGGCCGTCGTCGAAGGCCCGCTGGGTGAGCAGCGGCGGGATGACGCTGAGCGCGGCGCCGATGAGCACGAGTACGACCGTCGTCACGAGGGCCGCCTTGTGCGGGGCGAACAGTTCGGAGATGCGGCGCAGGAGGTGCGGGATCTTCGGAGCGTCGGCGTTCTCGGCCCGCTGGGCCGCCTCGTCGGCCGAGGCGATGCGCGTGCGCGCCTTGCCGTAGCGGCCGACCTGCGCGCCGCCGCCTCCCCCGCCGTGCATGCTCATGGGTTCACCCTACGGCGGCGCGCCGACGAGCCCGCGGGCGTTCGCCCCGGGCGCATCGGGTACTGCGCGCCGGTCAGCCCTTCGTCGAGCCGGCGAGCAGGCCGCGAACGAAGTACCGCTGCAGGCTGAAGAAGACGATCAACGGGACGATGAGCGAGATGAACGCGGCCGCGGTCAGCCGCTGCCACGTCTGTCCGCGCTGGCCCGCGAGTTCTGCGAGGCGCTGCGTGAGCGGCGCGACGTCGGCGGTGCCGCCCGAGAACACGAGGGCGACGAGCAGGTCGTTCCACACCCAGAGGAACTCGAAGATCGCGAACGAGGCGAGGATCGGCACCGAGAGCGGCACGACGATGCGCATGAAGATCTGCCCGTGCGTCGCCCCGTCGACGCGCGCCGCCTCCATGAGCTCACGCGGAATCTCGGAGATGAAGTTGTGCAGCAGGAAGATCGCGAGCGGCAGGCCGAAGATCACGTGGGCGATCCAGACCTGCACGTACGTCTCGTCGGGGATGATCGGCACGAGGCCGTGGACCCATTCCTGCGCCGGCTTGAGGGTCGAGGTGAAGATCTGCAGCAGCGGGATGAGCGCCATCTGCAGCGGCACGATCTGCAGCGCGAAGATGCCGATGAACACCCAGTCGACGAAGGGGAACTTGATCCACGCGAGCGCGTAGGCCGCCATGGCCGCGAGCACCGTGCAGAACACGACGACGGGGATGGTGATCGCGAGGGAGTTCACGAAGTACGACCCGAGCTGCGGTGCGCTGGACGACGCCGAGAGCAGCACCTCGCTGTAGTTGTCGAGGGTCCAGCCCCAGTTCTGGAAGACCGTCCACCAACCGGTGGTGTTGATGAGCTCGGCCGGCCGGAACGAGGAGATGAGCAGCCCGAAGGTCGGGAGCGTCCACAACACGGCGATGAGCAGCGCGAAGACCGTCGCCGGGCGCGAGGTCAGGCGCCGTTTGACCCTCATCGCCTTGGTGCCGTCGAGGTTGTAGCCGCGACGCGCGGCCGCGTCGAGCTCTTTCACGATCGCCTTGTCGGTCGAGCCGGTGGCCTGGCTCATCGGATCTCCCTCTGCTTGCGGAGCACGCGGATGTTGTAGACCACGATCGGCACGACGAGCAGGAACAGCACGAGCGCGAGCGCGGCGCCGCGCCCCGCCTCGGCGGCTCGGAAGGCCTGCGTGTACATCTCGTTGGCGATCACGCTCGTGTTGAAGTTGCCGCCGGTCATGACGCGCACGATGTCGAACACCTTGAGCGTCGCGATCGTGATCGTCGTGACGACGACGACCAGACCGCCTCGGATGCCGGGCAGCGTCACGTTGCGGAACCGCTGCCAGTTCGTCGCGCCGTCGAGCTCGGCGGCCTCGAGCTGCTCGGACGGGATGCCCTTGATCGACGCGGAGAGCACGACGACGGCGAACCCGACCTGCACCCAGATCATCACGACGATGAGCAGCAGGGTGTTGATGAACGGCTCCTGCAGCCAGAGCACGGGCTCGCCGCCGAACCAGACCACGATCTGGTTGAGCAGGCCGATCTGGGGGCGGCTCGCCGGGCGGTACTCGTAGATGAACTTCCAGATGATGCCGGCCCCGACGAACGAGATCGCGACGGGCATGAAGACGAGCGACTTGTAGATGCGTTCACCGCGCGAGCGGTCGATGAACACCGCGTACGCGAGCCCGATGCCGGTCGAGATCGTCGGCACGAGCACGACCCAGAGGATGGTGTTGCCGAGCGTCAGCAGCGCCTCGGGCTGGGTGAACATCCAGACGTAGTTGTCGATTCCGACGAACTCGCCCGCCCGGTTGGTGAACGAGGTGAAGGCGGTGCGCACCGCCGGGTAGAGCAGCCCCACCGCCAGCAGGATGCAGGCGGGCGCGAGGAACAGCACGAGCTGGTACCACTCTCGGCCGCGCTTCGGCGCGCGGTCGATGAGGAACAGGATCAACCCGATCACGGCCGCGAAGATCGCGAGCCCGAGCAGGATCTGGAAGATCTTGCCGATGAGGTCGGCGGTGGTCACGTCGATGGCCTCCGATCGCAGGGGATACAGACGGGCCGGCGCACGGCGCGGCAGGGGTGGGGAACGGGAAGCCTCGGGGCCGCGCGCGGCGCGGCCCCGAGGCATCCATCACTCCTGCGGCCAGCTCGCCTCGATGAAGTCGAGCGTGTCTGCCGTGCTCTTGCCGCCGATCCAGTCGACCATCCCCGTCCAGAACGTGCCCGAGCCCACCGCGGCGGGCATCACGTCGGAACCGTCGAAACGGAACGTCGTGTTCGGGTCCTGCAGCAGGGCGACCGACGCCTTCAGCAGTTCGCTGCCGGCGTTCTCGGGGTCGAGCCCGGTGTTGGCGCTGATGACGCCGCCGAGGCTGACGCGCGAGTTCGCCCACTCGGGGCTCGACAGGTACGTCTGCGTGGCCACGACCTCGTCGCTGTCGGCGAACGCGGCGACGATCTCACCGCCGCCCGTGACCGCGTTGGCCCCGGCCTCGGTGCCCGGCAGCATGAACGCCCAGACGTCGCCGTCCTCTGCGACCGTCGTGCCCTCGGGCCAGAAGCCCTCGTAGAACGAGGCCTGGTGGTGCAGCGCGCACGCGCCGTCGAGGATCGGCAGGCCCGCATCACCGAAGTCGGTCGTCGCGATCGAGCGCACGTCGCCGAGCCCGCCGTTGACGTTGTCGTCGGCGCGGATGTAGTCGCCGACCGAGTCGAACGCCTCGGCGATCTTCGGGTCGTTGAACGGGATGTCGTGCGCGACCCACTCGTCGTACACGTCGGCGCCCTGCTGGCGGAGCACGAAGTCCTCCACCCAGTCGGTGCCGGGCCATCCGGTTGCGACGCCCGAGGCGAAGCCGACGCACCAGGGCTTGTCGACCGCGCCCGATTCGCGGATGTCGTCGGTCAGCGTCGCCAGCTCGTCGAGCGTCGTCGGCACCTCCCAGCCGTTCTCCTCGAACATCGACGGCGAGTACCAGACCCAGCCCTTGATGTTCGCCATCAGTGGCGCACCGTAGAGCGTGTCGTCGACGGTGCCGTAGGCGGCCCAGTCTTCGGACCAGTACTCGGCGACGTTGTCGGCCACCGCCTTCGGCGCCGGCAGCAGGTCGCCCTGCTGGGCGAGACGGGCGATGAGGCCCGGCTGCGGCGTGATGCCGAGGTCGGGCGGGTTGCCGCCCTCGATGCGCACGTTCAGCTGTTCTTCGTACTGGTCGGAGCCCTCGTAGACGATGTCGATGCCGGTGCAGTTCTCGAAGTCGACCCACGATTCGTTCAGGAGGTCGGCCTCGGCGTCGAGGATCGTGCCGTAGACGTTGACCTCGGTGCCGTCGTCGAAGGTGCCGTAGGTCTCGTACGGGCCGCAGTCGCCCGTGGCGGAGTCGTCGTTCGCGATGTCGCCCGTGCAGGCCGTGAGCGTGAGGCCGACCGCCGCGGCCACCACGACGGGGGCCATCAAACGGCGATGCCGTGTGAATCTCATGTCTTCTCCTCGTTGAGTGTGGTGCAGGGCGGAGCCGGAACCGGTTCCAGATTCCACGCTATGGCAGGGCGAGCGGCTCCCACAAGGGGGCGGCCGGTCACGATCCGGCACCGATCGCACGGCCTACGAACATTGCGAGAGAGCGCTCCCCTGCGCATCGGGACGGATGCCTCGGGGCGGGCGCCGAGGCATCCGCAATCGGTTCCAATCACGGGTCGGCCCGCAGTATGCTCGGCACCGGGACTGCCCGACGGAGGGGGTTGCTGATGGCGGCGATCGGCGATGTCGCCCGCCTGGCCGGAGTGTCGAAGGCGACCGCGTCGCGAGCACTCTCGGGCCGCGGTCACGTCGCGGTCGCCACGCGCCGGCGGGTCGAGGCGGCTGCAGCCGAGATCGGCTACATCGCCTCGCCCGATGCGGCGAGCCTCGTCACCGGCCGCACGAAGAACGTCGGCGTCGTCATCCCGTTCGTCAACCGCTGGTTCTTCGGCGAGGTGCTCGAGGGCATCGAGCGGGCGCTCCTGGCCGCCGGCTACGACCTCACGCTCTACAACGTCGGCGACACGGGGCCGGTGCGCGACCGCGTGTTCGAGTTCTTCCTCGCGCGCAAGCGCGTCGACGCGGTCATCGCCGTCGGCGTCGACCTCACGAGTCGCGAGGCGGAAGGGCTCGAGCAGCGGGGCAAGCCGCTCGTGCGCCTCGGCGGCGGCGAGCCGGGCGGCGCCAGGCTCTCGATCGACGACCGGGCGGTCGGCGCGCTCGCGACCGAGCACCTGCTGCACCTCGGCCACACCCGCGTCGCGCATCTCGCCGGCGCGGGCGCGGCCGCAGCGCCGTGGAGCGTGCACGGCCAGCGTCGGCTGGGCTATCTCGACGCCATCGCGGCGGCCGGGCTCGGCGATGCGGTCGCCGGGAGCGCCGCGGCGGGCGCCGCGTCGGGCGCCGCGGCGACGCTCCTCGAAGGCGAGATGACCATGCCGGGGGGTTACACGGCCGCGCTGCAGCTGCTCGGCAGGCCCGGGCCGCGCGCGACGGCGGTGTTCGCCGCCTCCGACGAGATGGCGTTCGGGGTGATCCGCGCCGCCGAGCGGCTCGGCCTCTCGGTGCCCCGCGACCTCTCGGTGATCGGCGTCGACGGCCACGAGTACGGCGAGATGTTCGGTCTCACGACGATCTCGCAGTCGCCGGGCGACCAGGGCCGGCTGGCCGTCGACGTCGTGCTGCGGCTGCTCGGCGAGGGCGAGCACGCCGACCCGCTGCCCGATTCGGGTGCCCCGCTGCCGACGCGCCTCGTCGTGCGCGCGAGCACGACCGCCCCGGGGCGCTGACACCGGCCGGCTCTCCGCGCCTCGTCACGGACGGGATCGGGTCGTGGCGCGGTTCACGCCGCGTCGCCGACCGAGATCGCCTCGGCCTCGACGAGGGATGACTCGGGTTCGGACTCGACCCGGTCGACCCGGCGCAGCGCGCGGTGCCCGGCGACGACGATCACGAGCGCGACGCCGACCGAGATCGCCGCCGCGTAGTACGGCGCGTCGGGCGAGATGAGGTGGGCGAGCTCGGCCGCCGCGGGCGGGGCGACCGCACCGCCCAGGAACCGCACCGCCGAGTAGGCGCTCGACGCGACCGAGCGCTGCAGGTCGGTCGCCTCCATGACGCACTCGGTGAGCACGGTGTTGAGCACGCCGAGCACGAGACCGCCGACGACGATGCAGACGACGAGCGCCGCGGGGTCGGAGATGAACAGGCCCGCCGCGACGAGGTCGAGCGAGAGCAGCGGCAACGCGATCCAGAGCACGCGGGTGCGCGGCATCCTCGCCGTGAGCAGGGGCGCCACGAAGACCGAGGTGATCGCGAGCGCGAGGCCCCAGCCGAAGAACGTGAAGCCGAGGCCGAGCGCGTCGAAGCCGAGCGGGAACGGCGAGTACGCGAGCAGCACGAAGAAGCCGATGTTGTAGAACAGCGCGGCGGCGGCGAGCACGGCCAGTGCGGGCTGGCGCAGCGCCCGGATGGGCGCCGACAGCCTGGTGGGCTCGGGCCCGGCGGTGGCACCCGCGTCGTCCTTCAGGAACGCGACGATCGCGATGAAGCCGACCGCCATCAGCGCGGCGGTGCCGAAGAACGGGCCCCGCCAGCTGACGTGCCCGAGCAGTCCGCCGAGCAGCGGGCCGATCGCGATGCCGAGACCGAGCGCCGCCTCGTAGAGGATGATCGCCGAGCCGGTGCCGCCCGCTGCGGCGCCGACGATCGTCGCGAGCGCCGTCGAGATGAACAGTGCGTTGCCGAGTCCCCACCCGGCGCGGAACCCGATGACCTCCTCGACGTTCTGCGAGAGGCCGGCCGCCGCGGCGAACACGATGATGAGGCCGAGCCCGATGAGCAGCGTCTTCTTCGCGCCGATGCGGCTCGACAGCCAGCTCGTGCCGAGCATCGCGAGCCCCGTGATGAGCAGGTAGCTCGTGAAGAGCATCTCGGTCTCGGTCGGGGTCGCCTTGAGGCTCTCGGCGATCGCGGGCAGGATCGGGTCGACGAGGCCGATGCCCATGAACGCGATCACGCACGCGAACGCGACGGCCCAGACGGCCTTCGGCTGCTTCAGGATCGATGCGGATGTCTCGTGGCTGGCGTGGCTGGTCACGCGGTCGCTGCTCCATTCCGCGCGGTGTCGTCCGCGCGCTCGATGCGGGTACGGATGACGGCGACCGCTCGGGCGAGCGTCTCGCGCTCGTCGATCGAGAGGTCGTCGAAGTAGGGGGCCATCGCGCCGACGAGCTCGTCGCGCCACGCGTCGAGCGCCTCGAGGCCCGACGGGTCGGCCGAGATGAGCCACGCGCGAGCGTCGTTCGCGTCGGCGATACGGCGGATCCACCCCCGGTCGTCGAGGGTGTGCACGAGCTTCGTCATGGTCGGCTGGCTGACCCGGCTGACGCGGGCGAGTTCGCCGAGGCGCATGGGGCCGAGGTCGCGCAGCACCGCGATGGTGCGCCAGACGGCGGGTGACTCGGCGGACGCCGTCGACGCGGCGGCGAGGCGGGTGAGGCGGTGGTTCACCGAGACGAGATCGCCGATGAGCGCGGTCAGGCTCGACGTGTCGGTGGAAGAATGCATAGCCCAACTATATAGCTAGGCTAAGCAATTGTCGAATGCGTTGCTCCCCCGATTGGGCCCGAGAACGACGGATGCCCCGTGGTCGATGATCGACCACGGGGCATCCGTGTGTTCAGGTGACGCGGTCACCTCAAGCAGCGCGCCCGAAGCGGGCGCCCTGATTACTTGAGGGTGACGGTTGCGCCGGCTTCCTCGAGGGCAGCCTTCGCCTTCTCGGCGGTCTCCTTGTTCGCGCCCTCGAGCACGGCCTTGGGAGCACCGTCGACGACGGCCTTGGCCTCGCCGAGACCGAGCGAGGTGAGCTCGCGGACGGTCTTGATGACCTGGATCTTCTTGTCGCCGGCAGCCTCGAGGATGACGTCGAACGAGTCCTTCTCCTCCTCGGCCTCAGCGGCACCGGCGCCACCGGCAGCGCCGGCGACGGCGACCGGGGCGGCCGCGGTGACTTCGAACTTCTCCTCGAACGCCTTCACGAACTCGCTGAGCTCGACAAGCGTGAGACCAGCGAACTGCTCGAGCAGCTCTTCGGTGGTGAGCTTCGCCATGATGTTTCTCCTAATGGGTGGGGTTTGTAGAACGAGATCGTCGGGCGCTTACGCGGCCTCGGCGGTCTCCAGCTTTTCGCGAAGCGCGTCGATGGTGGCGGCAGCCTTGCCCATCGTCGCCTTCATCATTCCCGCAGCCTTCGCAAGCAGAACCTCACGGCTCTCGAGCGAGGCGTACTTGTTGACCTCGTCGGCGCTGAGGGTCTTGCCCTCGAAGACGCCGCTCTTGATCACGAGATGCGGGTTCGCCTTGGCGAAGTCACGCACGGCCTTGGCAGTGGCGACGAAGTCGCCGTGCACGAAGGCGACGGCGGACGGACCGTTGAGGTCGTCGTCCAGCGTCGTGATCCCCGCGTTGTTGGCGGCGATCTTGGTCAGCGTGTTCTTCACCACGGCGTAGTTCGCGTCCTGACGGATGCTGTTGCGCAGCTCCTTGAGCTGTGCAACCGTCAGGCCGCGGTATTCGGTCAGCAGAACGGCAGTCGAGCTCTCGAACAGGTTCGTGAGTTCGGCAACCGAGGCTTCCTTGTTCGCCATGGCCACTCCTTGTGTACTCAACGCGCATCGCGGAGGCGATGCACGGCCTGGGAGCGCTGGAAGCATGGGGAGAAAGAAAAAAGCTCCGGCGCAGTTGCGCGGAGCTCGGCCGATCACTCGGAAGTCTTCGTCACACCTGCGCGGGCCCTTGCTTTCGCAAGACTTCGGTCGCATGCGCCCGCTTTCACGAGCGCGCACGACAACCAGCGGTCTTCGGCTCCGTCAAGATTAGCGGATGCCTCGGCCCTCGCCAAATCGGCGGGGCGCACCGGCGCACGCGGAAGGGGCACCCGGGGCCCTTCGGCCCCGGGTGCCCCTGCGCGATCAGCCGGACGAGGATGCGCCGATGCGGCGCGTCAGCCCGTTCAGGGGCGCACCTCGACGGTGAACGCCTCGACCGGACCGATGTTGCCCGCGGCATCCGTCGACCGGTACTCGACGCGGTGCTCGCCGTAACCCGGCTCGCGCGCCTGGAACGGCGAGAGCGACATGCCGCCCGTGCCGAGGTTGCCGTAGATGAGGTCGTCGACGTTCGTGCCGGTCGGCGTGAACAGGAACGGCGCATCCGCGTCGGTCGGCCAGCCGTAGTAGTTGTGCCACCCGTCTCCGTCGAGGCGGAACTCGGTCACGAGCGCGCCGGCCTGGTCGTCGCTCGCCGTCAGCTTCATCGTGAACGACTCGTCGACGACGTAGTGCGGCTCGCCGTTCGCGCCGGTCGAGGTCTCGACCGGGGTTCCGACGACCGCCTCGACGGTCGGACCGGTCGCGTCGACCGTCCAGGCGCGGGTCTCGGTCGCCGCGGCGGCCCGCTTCGAGTCGCCGACGGACGCGGTGACCGTGTGCGTACCGGCGGAGAGGTCGAGGTCTGCGAGCTCGAGGGTGCGCGCGTTGTGCGGATTCGGCTGACGCTCGCCGTCGACCGTCCAGATCACGTCGAACACCCGGTCGGGGCGATGCGTGGTCTCGACGTAGAGCACGTCGTCGGAGCCGACGGGGCGCTCGGTCTGGGTCGACTCGGTGAACGCCGGCTCGACGTCGGTCGCCGCTGCGCGGCCGGTGCCCACGGTCCACGAACGCGTCTGGGTCATCGACGCCGAGTCGCGCAGCGCGGGGTCGCGCACGAACGGCGTGTTGTCGACGACGGTGACGGTCACCGTGTCGCCGGGCTTCGCCCTGGTCTTCGCGAGCTCGAGCTGCGTCGTGTTGTGCGGGTTCGGCACCGCCTTGCCGTTGATCGCCCAGGCGACGTCGAGCTCGTGGTAGACGGGGTGGGCGACATCGATCGAGATCACTTCGTCGGCCGCGACCGGCGTCGCCTCGTCGGGCGCTTCCGCGATGAGCGGGATCTTCGACGAGATGCGCTCGGTCATGATCTCGCGGGAGACCTGGTCCATCTGGTATCCGAGGGTCTTCATCATCGAGTGGCGGCTCGGACGGAAGATGCCGGTCGAGTAGTACTGGCCGCCCTCGTAGGCGCCGATGATGCCGCCGGCCTCGCTCGGCTCGCCGAGCCAGCGCCACCACTTGGCCTGCTGCGCGGCCATCTCCTCGACGGTCATGATCGTGTGGTGCTTCGAGCGGGGCTCGCCGCCCGTGTAGTCGCCGGTCGTGATGCCGCGCGTGTAGTAGTCGTACTCGTCGGCGAGGCCGCCGAGCGAGTGCCCGATCTCGTGCGGCGAGATGAGGGCCGAGAGCGAGTTGCCGCCGCTCGCCGTCGCATAGCTGCCGCCCGCGCCGCCGTAGGTGTCGCTGTTCGCGAGGGCGAGCACCTGGTCGACCTTGGGCGCGGCCTTCGCGTACTCGCGGGCCTTCGCGCCGTCCATCGTGATCAGCCGCTGCACGCTGTTCGGGTTGCAGCCGCCCCAGAACGACATCTTGAGCGGAGTGTTCCGTCGGGGCGAGTCGAGCGACGAGTCGCAGCTGATGCCGGACTCGCCCGAGATGATCTCGACCGCGTAGACGTTGAAGTAGTTGCGGTAGCTCTTGTACGGTTCGATGCTCCACATCGTCTCGAGGTGCTTCTCGACCTGCTCGCGGAAGAGCGGCTGCTCGTCGGCGGTGTAGCCGTCGCCGAGGATCACGAGCGAGAACCGCTCGGAGGGGTCGCCCGTCACCTGGATCGGGACGAGCGTCGAGCTGCCGACGGCGGGCTCGTCGGCGTTCGCGGACTGGGCCGTGGCGACGGTCAGGCCGGTGGCGAGCACTGCGGCGAGCGCGAGGGCGCCGGCGCGACGACGCGCCGGGCGCGACGTGACGGCTCGCGGCACGGCCGGCGGGGCGAGCGGTTGGGCGTTCATGCGATGGTTCCCTTCATCTGGATGTCCCGCGGCGCGACGTTGCGTCGCGGTCGGAAGATCGGCGCATGGGTGGCGCGACGAACCGCTCCCCCGCCGCGGTGACGGCGGGTGGTGCTCTTCTCGTCGGGCGACGCGGCCGGCCTTCAGCCCGTGCTGGATCCGCCGCGTGCCCGTTCTTGCCCGTGTCAGGTGACTCACAGCCTAGGAACCCCTCGGCGCCCGGTCATCGATCAACTGTCGAGCAACCACGAGCTCCGGTGCGACGATCGTCGTACGAGACCGGCGACGGATCCCGTCAGGCCGTGAGGTTCGGCTCGATGGCCGCCGCGACCTCGATGCGGCGCAGGAGCAGCGCGAGATGGAGCCCGAGGTGCTCGAGCCCGTCGTGCAGGTCGATGCCGAGGATGCGCTCGACGCGGGCGAGCCGGTGGTAGACCGTCGCCCGGTGCACGTTCAGCCGTCCCGCGACGTCGCGGAGCCGACCTCCGTGCCGGAAGTACGCCTCGAGCGTCTCGAGGAGCACGTCTCCGTCGCGCTCGTCGAGAAGGCTCGCGAGTCCGGTCGAGAAGTCCGCCGAGCGCACGCCCAGCGCGGCCGCGGACTGCAGGCCGCGGTACACGCCGAGCTCGTCCCAGGCGACGGCGGGCCCCCGCAGTCGGAAGGCCGTGGCGATCGCGAGCGCGCGCTGCGCCTCGCGGTGGCTCCGGGCCGAGTCGGGCAGGTGCACGACGGCGCCGCCGATCGCGACGAGCGGGTCGCCCAGGGGGCCGCCGCCGCGCGCAGCGGCCGACCGCAGTCGCTCGACGACGGCGTCCACGGCCGGGTGCAGCCGCCCGCCGTCGTCCGGCACGATGAGCACCACGCCGCCGGCGGTCACGAGGGTGAGCGGGCCGAGGTCCGCGAGCGCCCGGCGGATGCGGCGCTCGGCAGCCTCGAGGTCCTCGCGGCTGAGCGCGCCGGGATCGCGGGTGGTCAGGAGGTAGGCGCGGAGGGCGCCCGAGGCGTCGATGTCGCCCGACGCGACCAGCTCGTCGGCCGCGAGGAGGCGCTCGCGCGCCTCGCCCATGAGCAGCACGCGAGTGCGCTCCGCCCTGCGGGCCGACTCGTCGTCGCGCAACGAGAGCACGCGGGCCCATTCCTCGGCCAGGCGCACGGCGAGCTCACCGGCTCGAGCGACCTCCTCCGGCGACATCGCGTCGGGCTCCTCGATGAGCCAGAGATGCGCGCGCGCACCGTCCTGGGTGCGGATCGGGACGTAGAGCCGCTGCAGCATGCCGAGGCCGGGATTGCGCGGCACGTGCATGGTCTCCTCGGAGCGGTAGACCCCGAGTCCCGCGAGCCAGGAATGCACGCCCGGACCGGCGTGGTGCTCGAGGATCGAGCGGCGCCGCACCTCGTCGATGACCTCGGACTGCGGGCTGAAGGCGACGACGCGATACCGGCCGTCCTCGAGGAGCGCCGGCCGGCCGAGTTCGCGGGCGATGAGATTGACGAGCTGACTGACGGTCACCGGCTGCCTCCGAGGTGCACCGCGCAGGGGGATTCCCACGGGGGTACGCGACGCATCTGGGATCTCAGGATACCGGCCGGATCCTGAGGAATAGTTGACCTGAGTCGATAGTTGATAAAGATCAACGAAACGTATATAGTTGACCGTAATCAACTTTCTGTGAGGATCTCCCCTTGACTGCAACACTCCCGAACGACACCGAGGCGCAGCGCTCGCCGCGCGAGGTGTTCACGGCCCTCTCGGGCCTCATCATGGGCATGTTCGTCGCCGTGCTCTCGGGCACGGTCGTCTCGACCTCGATGCCCGTCATCATCGCCGACCTCGGCGGCGACCAGGCCGCCTACACCTGGGTCATCACGGCGAGCCTGCTCGCCACCGCCGTCTCGACCCCGATCTGGGGCAAGCTCGCCGACCTCGTCGACCGCAAGATGCTGCTGCAGCTCGCGCTCGGCCTCTTCGTCGCGGGCACCGTCATCGCCGGCTTCTCGCAGGACACGGGCATGCTCATCGCCGTGCGCGTCGTACAGGGCCTCGGCGCCGGCGGCCTGATGTCGCTCGTCATGATCGCCGTCGCGCTCATCATCTCGCCGCGCGAGCGCGGCAAGTACATGGGTGTCGTCGGCGGCATCATGGCGCTCGCCACGATCGGCGGGCCGCTGCTCGGCGGCGTCATCACCGACGCGTTCGGCTGGCGCGCCAACTTCTTCATCGGCGTGCCCTTCGCCGTGCTCGCGATCATTCTCATCCAGCGCACGCTGCACCTGCCGAAGCCGAACCGCGAGCGGGTCAAGATCGACTACCTCGGCGCCATCCTGCTCACCGTCGGCGTCTCGCTGCTGCTCATCTGGGTGTCGATGGGCGGCAACCAGTTCGACTGGGACTCGGTCGAGAGCTTCGTCGTCATCGGCATCTCCGCCGCCGCGATCATCGGCTTCGTCATCGCCGAGTTCTTCGTCGAGGAGCCCATCGTGCCGATGAGCCTCTTCGCGAACCGCACCTTCACCCTCGCCGTGATCGCGTCGATCTCGGTCGGCGTCGCGATGTTCGCGACGAGCGTCTTCCTCGCGCAGTACTTCCAGCTGGCGCGCGGCGCCACCCCGACCGAGTCGGGCCTCATGACCATCCCGATGATCGTCGGCCAGATGGGCGCCTCGATCGGCATCGGCGCGCTCGTGAGCCGCTTCGGCAAGTGGAAGGGCTGGATGCTGCTGGGCTCCGTGCTCGTGACCGCCGGCGTGACCGCCATGGCGACCCTGCAGTACGACACCGAGTTCGCGCTCGTCTCGGTCTACATGTTCGTGCTCGGCGCCGGCCTCGGCATGGTCATGCAGAACCTGACCCTGATCGTGCAGAACGACACGCCCGCCTCGCAGCTCGGCGCCGCGAGCTCGAACGTGAACTTCTTCCGCTCGATCGCCGGCACCATCGGCGTGACGGTCATGGGCTCGGTGCTCGCCACCCAGGTGACGACGCACATCACGAGCAGCCTCGCGAAGTTCACGCCGACCTCGCCCGACGAGATCGACGCGCTCAAGTCGCTCGCGACCGGCGACCTGCCCAAGGTCTCGGAGCTGCCCGACACGATCCGCGTGATCGTGGAGAGCTCGTACGGCCAGGGCATCGCCGACGTGTTCATCATCGCGATCCCCCTCGCCGTGCTGAGCCTCATCGCGATCGCGTTCCTGCCGAACAAGCCGCTGTCGACGAAGAATGCCGCGCAGACCCTCGCCGAGGAGGCGGAGCAGGTCGCCATCGACCTCGCCGAGGCCGAGATCGGCGCGCCGGTCACCTCGTCGCTGCAGGTCGTCGAGGGCTCGGATGCCGCGACCGGCGCCGACCGCGAGGCATCCGCCCGCTCGTCGGCGACGGCCACAGCGCAGGAGGCGCGCAAGTAGCATGATCGCCATGACCTCCCCCTCCCTCGACGAGGCCATCGCCCGCGTCGAAGAGCAACTCGGCCTCGTCTTCAACCGTGCCCGCACGGTCTGGAAGGAGGCGGCGCAGCAGATCCACCCCGAGCTGAACCCGGCCGGGTACAAGCTGCTCTCGACGATCGTGCGACTGGGCTCGTCGAACGCGCATCAGCTCGCGGAGCTCTTCGACATGGACAAGAGCGTCGTGAGCCGCCAGGTGCGCATCCTCGAGGAGGACGGGCTGGTCGTGAGCCGCCCCGACGAGCGAGACGGCCGGGTGCGGGTGCTCGAGCCCACCCCGTTCGCGGTCGAGCGGGTCGCGGCCCTGCGGGTGAAGAACCAGGCACGGCTCCACGAAGCGCTCAGCGAGCGCTCCGTGTCCGAGCTCGAGACCTTCGCCGAGATGCTGAAGGTGCTGTCGGAGGCCTGAGCCTCCGGGCGGACCTCCCCCCGCCGCCCGGACCGCGCCGGACGGACTCCCCCGCCGTTCCGGCCGCGACGAAGGAGCGTATCGAGACCCGCCGGGGTCCCGATACGCTCCTTCTGCGTCTCCGTCGCGCTCAGCCCGCGTGCAGCGACGCCTGCAGGGCCTCCATGCCGCCGACGAGCGGCAGGTGCACGGTCGACTTCGACGGGTCGAGCGTGAGCGTCGTGCCCGGCGCCGGGCGCACCGTGTACTCCTGGTCGCTCGAGAGCACGACGACGCCGATCTGCGAGCCCGCCGAGAACACGTAGTCCTTCGGCTGCAGGTCGAACGCGAAGTCGTACGCCACCCCGGGGGCGACGGGCGTCGTCACCGCGTCGGAGTCGCGGTTCTCGACGTCCATCCAGCCCCGCGTGATGATCTTCGGGGCTCCCGTCAGCGGGTACTCGACGAGGAGGGCGGTGAGGTTCGCCTTCGGCCGGTCGACCGCGATCCGCAGCGAGACCGTCGGCGTGCCCGAGAGCCGCAGCGGCTCGCCGAGCGCCGCCGTGCGGTACGCGAGCCGGTTCGGCGACGATGCGGCGGCGGCCAGGTCGGCGGCGCGGATGCCCGCGTCGTCGACGAGGTCCTCGGTCGCCTTCGATCCGTTGCGCGACGCGGCGAGCGCGCCGACGCCGTCGGCCTCGACGGCGGGCGCGAGCTTGAGCTTCACGTCCTCCGTCGCCGGGTCGGGCCACTCGGGGTACTCGGTGAGGGTGCGGTCCTCGCGCACGACGTACGCCTTCGGCAACTGCTCGACGCCGTTCTCGACGTCGTACAGGTACCGCGTGAACCAGCGGTTGAGCAGCGTGTCGTTCGGGTTGCCGCCGTGGCCGCCCTGGTGCAGGTAGATCTGGTGCGGCACGCCGTTCGCCTTGAGCTCCTCGTAGAGCGCGGAGGCGTTCTTCGTCATGACGTTCCAGTCGTTGAGCCCGTGCGCGACGAGGGTCGCCGCGCTGATGCGGTCGGCGTTCGCGAGGTAGTTCCGCTCCTCCCAGAACGCGCTGCGGTCGCCGGTCGCGCGGTCCTGGTTCGCCCGCAGCTCGTCGATGACCGGCTGGCAGATCTCCTGGTCGAACCGGGTGTACACGTAGTCGGCGAGCACGTCGAGGTCCTCGCCCTGGTATCCGCCCGGTGCGCGGACCGCGCCGTTCGCGCGGTAGTAGTCGTACCAGTCGGAGATCGCCGAGACGGGCACGATCGCGTCGAGTCCCTCGACGCCCGTCGACGCGACGCCGATCGGCAGCGTGCCGTTGTACGACGTCCCGATCATGCCGACGCTGCCGGTCGTCCAGTCGGCCGCGACCTCGGTTGCGCGGTCGGGCTTCGTGTACGCCTTCGCGCGGCCGTTCAGCCAGTCGACGACGGCCTTGCCGGCGAGCGACTCGTTCACCCCGCCCGAGGTGGGGCAGCCCTCCGACCAGCCGCTGCCGAAGCCCTCGGCGTGCACGACGGCGAAGCCGCGGGGCACCCACGTGTTCTCGAGCGAGCGAGAGATGGTCGGGCTCGTGCGGTTCGTCGGCTGGTACGCGGGCCACGGGTCCTTCGTCGAGGGCGGGTCTCCGATCTCGTGGTCGACCGACCAGTTCGTCACCTGCGAGCCGCCTGCGTAGTACGGGCTCAGCTCCATGATGACCGGCACGTCGAGGCCGTCGGTCTCGGTCTCGGGCACTCGGCTGACGTCGATGTGCACGAGGTCGGGCCGCCCGTCGCGGTCTGAGTCGACCTCGCTCTCGACCCAGGCCTCCTCGTTGACCCACTCGGCCGAGTTCTTCGTGAAGACGGCTTGCGAGAGGCCGTCGACGAAGGTCGGATCAGTCGGGTCGGGGCTCGCGTACGCGGGCGAGGCGGCCGCGAGGCCGGCGCCGGCGATCACGGCGGTGAGCAGGGCTGCGGTGCGGATGGTGCGTCGTCGTGCGGTGGTGGGTACCGCTGAAGACATGCGGATGCTCCTTCGGTCATGCCGGGGCCACGGCCTCCACCCGCGTCTCTGCGCGGTGCCACGACCCCGTGGCTCCTCCACACGCTAGGGGTGCAGGCGCGCGACACGCCAGAGATGGTCGGATGTCTGTCCGGCGGCCGCACCCGTCGCCTCCGGTCCTCGTGTCGCGACGGGCACGTTCGCACGACACCCGTCGCACGGCGCCCGCACGCCGTGTTCCGGTGAGGACTGCCGGTCGTTCGATCGGGCTACGACGCGGGCGTCGCCCCGGCGAGCGGCAGATCGACCGTGAAGACCGTGCGGCCGGGCTTCGACTCGACCGACACCGTGCCGTGCTGCGCCTCGACCACCGCGCGCACGATCGCGAGCCCGAGGCCGGTCGACCCGGCGCGGCGCGAGCGCGAGGCATCCCCTCGTGCGAAGCGCTCGAACAGGCGGTCGCGCAGCCCCTCGTCGATGCCTGGGCCGTCGTCGGCGATCTGGAGCCTCGCGCGCCCGTCGACCTCGGTGAGGGTCGCCGACACGGCGGTGCCGGCGGGCGTGTGCACGCGCGCGTTCGCGAGCAGGTTGGCCAGCACCTGGCGCAGTCGTGCGTCGTCGCCCGAGACCTCGACGGGCGACTCCCCCGCGTCGACCGACCAGTCGTGATCGGGTCCTGCGGCCTGGGCGTCGCCGACGGCGTCGACGACGATCGCCCGCAGGTCGACGGTCGAGTGCACGAGTTCGCGCCCCTCGTCGAGCCGGGCGAGCAGCAGCAGGTCCTCGACGAGCTCGGTCATGCGCACCGACTCCGACTCGATGCGCGAGAGCGCATGCATCACGTCCTCGGGCAGCTGGCCGCCGTGCAGCCGCGTGAGCTCGGCGTACCCGCGGATCGATGCGAGCGGCGTGCGCAGCTCGTGCGAGGCGTCGGCGACGAAGCGGCGCACCTTCTGCTCGCTCTGCTCGCGCGCCGTCAGGGCGGATGCCACGTGCCCCAGCATGCGGTTGAAGGCGGCGCCGAGCCGGCCGACCTCGGTGCGCTCGTCGCCGACGTCGACCCGCTCGGCGAGCGCGACGTCGCCGCGGTCGAGCGGCAGTTCCGACACTCGCTGGGCGGTCTCGGTGACGCGCGCGAGCGGGCTGAGGGCACGGGTGACGATGAGCGAGCCGAGCGCGAGCGCGGCGGCGAGCCCCGCGAGCGCGACGATCGTGATCGTGATCGCGAGCTGCGAGGTCGCGGCGCCGACCTCGGCGAGGGGCAGTGCGAGGACGATCGAGACGCCGTCCCACTCGGCCTCCTCGACGGCGAGCGCACGGTAGTCGCCGTACTCGCCGACCTTGATCGAATGGGGCTGCCCGTCGGCCGGCACCGCCGCGAGGGCGTTCGCCACGTGGTCGGGAAGGTCGAGCACGCGACCGCCCTCGGTGATGTAGCCGGCCCGTGCCTCGCCCTCGCGCGGCACGAGGGCGGCGAGCGTGCCGGCCTCCTGGCCGGGAACGTTCAGCACGAGTCCCGGTGCGGCGTCGGGGTCGCCGGGGAACCCGGGCGGCTGCCCGGCGATGGCGACGTTCGCGCGCGAGATCGCCGAGTCGAGGTTGGCGTCGAGCCGGGCGACCGACGAGCTGTGGAACACCGCGACGCTCACGACGCCGACGACGGCGCTCACCGCGACGAGCAGCGATGCGACGATGACGAGGAGCCGGCGACGCAGGGTCCAGGGGCGGCGGTGCGCGGCATCCGCGTCGTTCGTCGCCGTGTCGTCGCCCTGGCCGGCCGACCCGCCGGCGCCGTGGTCGCGGGCGGTGGCCTCCCGGCGAGCCGCCGCCGCGTATCCGGGATCGCCGGGGCGCGTCATCCCGCCGCCTTCAGCATGTAGCCGGCGCCGCGAACCGTGTGGATCATGGGTGCCCGGCCCGCGTCGATCTTCTTGCGCAGGTACGAGATGTAGAGCTCGACCACCGTCTCCTTGCCGCCGAAGTCGTACGACCACACGCGATCGAGGATCTGCGCCTTCGAGAGCACGCGGCGGGGATTGCGCATGAGGTAGCGCAGCAGCTCGAACTCGGTCGCGGTGAGCTCGATCGGCTCTCCCGCGCGGGCGACCTCGTAGGAGTCCTCGTCGAGGGTGAGGTCGCCGACGGTCAGCACCGGGTCCTTCGCCTGCGCGAGGGTGAGCGTCGAGCGGCGGATGAGCCCGCGCAGCCGGGCGACGACCTCTTCGAGGCTGAACGGCTTCGTGACGTAGTCGTCGCCGCCCGCGGTGAGCCCGGCGATGCGGTCGTCGAGCGAGTCCTTCGCGGTGAGGAACAGCACGGGGGTCTCGGTGCCGTCGGCGCGCACCCGCTGCAGCACCTCGAGCCCGTCGATGTCGGGCAGCATGATGTCGAGCACGATCGCATCTGGACGGAACTCGCGCGCGATCCGCACGGCGCTCTGGCCGTCGGCGGCGGTGCGCACGTCCCAGCCCTCGTACTTGAGCGCCATCCTGAGCAGCTCGGTGAGCGAGTGCTCGTCGTCGACGACGAGCACCCGCACCATCGACCCGTCGCCCTTGGCGATCGCGGGGGCACGGTGCGGGGCGGCGGGCGTCGAGCTCATGGTTCCAGTATCCGCACCGAGCTATGCGATTCCTATGGCTCGCCTGTGCGATTCCGGATGCCTCGGCCCCGGCCGATGCATGGCCGACGCATAGCGGCGCCAAAGCGACGCCACAGCGCGCGCTCCTAGCGTCGGTCCCGACCCCATCGACGAGAGGACCCCCATGTTCTTCACCTACCTCCGGCGCGAGCTCGCGGGCCGCCGCAGGCAGACCGCGATCATCGCGATCGGCATGGCGCTCGCCATCGCCCTCGTCATGATCGTGAACGCCGTCTCGACGGGCGTGCGCGATGCGCAGGCCCAGGTACTGCAGTCGGTCTACGGCGTCGGCACCGACCTCACGGTGACGGCGACCCCCGCCGCACCGGGCGAGGGGGACGGGCCGCAGCGCTTCGAGTTCGGCGCCGACGACGGCGAGACCGCCGACGGCTCGACCTCGATCAGCCAGTCGCGCCTCACCTCGGGCCCGGGCTCGCAGACATTCGACGCGTCGTCGCTCGACACCGTGCAGGGCCTCGGCGGCGTCTCGGCGGCCGCGGCGACGCTCGCGCTCGAGAACGTCACGTTCTCGGGCGAGCTGCCCGACTTCTCGGCGCAGCAGGACGGCACCGACCGGGTGGCACCGGGCGACGGCACCGGCGAGCAGCCCCCGCAGGGCGGGTTCGACGGCGCCGGCGGCAGCGCCTTCGACGTCGACCGGGTCAGCGTGCTCGGCGTCGATCCGGCCGGCGCCGCGGTCGGCCCGCTGTCGTCGGTCGAACTGGCCGACGGCCGCGGCCTCGAGTCGGGCGACACCGGTCAGGCCGTCGTCGTGCTCGACGCGACCTACGCGACGAGCGCCGAACTCGCGGTCGGCGACACGATCGACCTCGGGGGCACGGACTTCGAGGTGGTCGGCACGGTCGCCTCGACGTCGGCCGACGCGACGACCGCGTCGAACGCGTACATCCCGCTCGACCTCGCCCAGTCGATCTCGGGCCAGGACGGCATGATCAGCGACCTCTACGTGCAGGCGGACTCGTCGGATCGGATCGACGCCGTGCAGGCCGAGATCGAGGAGGCGCTGCCCGACGCCACGGTGTCGACGCAGGCCGACCTCGCCTCGCAGGTCTCGGGATCGCTGTCGACCGCGTCGAGCCTCATCTCGAACCTCGGCCTGTGGGTCTCGCTCGCCGTGCTGGTCGCCGCGTTCCTCATCGCGATCCTCTTCACGATCCAGGGGGTCACCCGGCGCACCCGCGAGTTCGGCACGCTCAAGGCGATCGGCTGGCGAAACGGCCGGATCGTCGGGCAGGTCGCGGGCGAGTCGCTCGTGCAGGGCCTCATCGGCGGGGCCGCGGGCCTCGTCATCGGCCTCGCCGGCATCTGGATCGTGAACCTCATGGGGCTCACGCTCGGCGGCAGCGCCGGCGGCATCACGGCCGGCGGCCCGGGCGGTGCGGCGATGCAGGGGGCGGATGCCTCGGGCGCGATGCCCGGCGGCATGGCCGGCGGCCCGTTCGGCGCCGCCGCGGCGACCCAGACGACCACCGAGGTCGTGCTGAACGCGCCGGTGACGGTGGGCGTCATCGCGATCGCGATCGGCCTCGCCGTGCTCGGGGGCCTCGCCGCCGGCGCGATCGGCGGCTGGCGGGCCTCGCGCCTGCGCCCGGCGGAAGCGCTGCGGAGCGTCGCATGACCGCCGTCGAGACCGGGGCCGTGCACGCCGCCGGCGCCGAGGCATCCACCGAAACCGGGCCGGCGACGCCCGCCCGACCGAAGGGAACCCACATGTACGTGCTCGAGAACGTCACGAAGCAGTACCCCGGCAAGCGCACGGTCACCGCGCTGAAGGACGTCAGCCTCGAGATCGCAGCCGGCCAGATGGTCGCGATCCAGGGGCCGACGGGCGGTGGCAAGTCCACGCTGCTGCAGATGCTCGGCGCGCTCGACCGGCCGACCTCCGGCCGGGTGCGGCTCGGCGAGTCCGACATCTCGCACCTGCCCGACGCGAAGCTCGCCCGGGTTCGCGCGAAGGAGGTGGGCTTCGTCTTCCAGGGGTTCAACCTCATTCCGACGCTCACGGCGCAGGAGAACGTCGAGACCGCCCTCGAGCCGCTCGGCGTGCCGGGGCCGGAGCGGCGCCGGCGCGCCGCCGAGGCGCTCGCCGCCGTGGGGCTCGCCGACCGCGCGACGCACGTGCCCGGTGAGCTCTCGGGCGGGCAGCAGCAGCGGGTCGCGATCGCCCGCGCCCTGGTGAAGGAGCCCGACGTGCTGCTCGCCGACGAGCCGACGGGCGCGCTCGACGAGGAGACCCGCGACGAGATCCTGGGCCTGCTCGAGGGGCTGTGGCGCGACCGCGGGCTCACGCTCGTCATCGTCACGCACGACTCGGCCGTCGCGCGGCGGGCCGAGCGGCGCCTGCACATCAAGCACGGCACGGTCACCGAGCGCTGATGCGACGTCCGTCGAAGCGCGGATGCCTCGCCGGGAGCACTCCCGGCGAGGCGTCCGCGCACTCGTCCGTTCGGATGGAACGCGGAGGAAGACCGCCTACGGTCGAATCGATGTCGCAGCCACCGCACCCCCGCGCCCTCCCCCGCCGAGCCGTGCTGATCGGCGGCGGCGTCGCCGCCGTCGCGGCCACCGGCGGCGCCCTCGCCTGGCTCTTCGGGCAGTCGCCCGCCCCCTCGGCCGCGTCGGCCGACTCGATCGACGCCGCGACCGCCCGGCCGACGCCGGGCGCCGACGCGAGGGCCGACTCGACGGTCGCCGCGGCCGCGGTGAGCCCCGCGGTCGCGGCCCAGCTCGCCTACCTGCGCGCCCACTGGCAGGACACGTCAAGCGAGGAGTTCGGCTACATCGACGAGAACGACTGCGTGAACTTCGCGAGCCAGGGGCTGCTCGCCCGCGGCTGGACCGAGGACGACGAGTGGTGGTACTCGGCCGACGGCGACCCGTGGGCCTCGAGCGACGCCTGGATCAGCTCGACCGTGCTGCGCGACTACCTCGAGCTGCACCCCGAGCGGGCGACCGCCCTCGACGACACGCAACGTTCCCTCGTGAAGCCCGGCGACCTCGTGCAGTTCGACTGGGACGGCACCGGCGACCGCGATCACACGGGCACCGTGACGGCCGTCGTCGTCGGCGCCGACGGCGCGGTCTCGATCGAGTACGCCGGCCACACCGACGCCACTTGGGACCGCACGGTCGACGAGGCGATCACCGAGATCCATCCCGGCGGCGTCGCGTACTACTGGAGCATCCCCGAGTAGCGCCCGACGATGCGCGTGCCCTCCGGCCGACCGTCGACGCACGACGTAGCGTGGAACCGATGAGCCAGCCGACCCCGCGACCCTCTCCCGGCGTGTACCTGCGCCGGCGCCTCGTCGTGGGCGGCGCGCTGCTCGTCGCCGTCGGGCTCGTCGTGTGGCTCGTCGTGGCGATCGTGACCGCGGCGGTCGCCGCCGCCACGCCGCCCGACCCGACCGGGCCGGGAACGCAGGGCGGCCACGGCAGCCGTCCGAACGCGGCGGCGCTCGAGCTCGACCCCGAGCTGCCGGCCCCCGTGCTGCGCCAGCTCGAGTACGTGCGCGAGCACTGGGACGGCGCGAACGAGCAGTACGGCGTGCTCGGCGACGACGACTGCGTGAACTTCGCCTCGCAGTCGCTCGTCGAGCGCGGCTGGCAGCCCGACGCCGAGTGGTGGTACTCGGCGGACGGCGACCCGTACGCGTCGAGCGACGCGTGGCGATCGTCGACCGTGTTCCGCGACTACCTCGCGGCGCACCCCGAGCGGGCGACGCCGCTCTCCGACGCGCAGCGAGCGAAGGTGAAGCCCGGCGACATCGTGCAGTTCGACTGGGACGCCTCGGGCGATCGCGACCACACCGCCATCGTCACGGCCGTCATCGAGGACGAGGACGGCGACGTGCACGTCTACTACGCGGGGCACACCGACGCGACGTGGGATCGGTCGGTCGACGACCACCCGAAGCACCCCGAGACGAAGGTGTACTTCTGGAGCGTGACGGGCTGACGCCCGCCGGCGGTCGCGACCGCCGGTCAGGCCGGTTCGAAGTCGAACTCCTGGAAGTCGGCGACCTCGGGCACCCAGCGCTCCTCCACGAAGCCGACGTGAGCGGGATGGCGGTTGTAGGCGTCATACGCCGCGGCATCCGCGAACACCATGCGGAACTGGTGGGTGAACGGGCTCCCGGGGCTGACCTGACGCATGACCGCGAAGCCCGTCACCCCGGGGATCGCCGTCAGCGTGTCGCGGCCGGCGCGCAGGAACGCCGACTCCTCGTCGGAGCCGGCCTCGTGCACGAGGCGGAAGACGACGGTGTGCTCGATCGGCATGCGAGCCCCTACTGGTTCGAGAACGCCGCGTCGAACGAGGCGGTCGGGCGCGGGAAGAGCTTCGAGCGGATGAACCCGACCGCCTCGGCGGCACCGTGCAGCCGGTCCATGCCGGCGTCCTCCCACTCGACCGAGATCGGGCCCGTGTAGCCGATCGCGTCGAGCGCGCGGAACGCGTCCTCCCACGGCACGTCGCCGTGCCCCGTCGAGACGAAGTCCCAGCCGCGCCGCGGGTCGCCCCACGGCAGGTGCGAGCCGAGGATTCCCGGCCGGCCGGTCGCGGGCCGCATCCTCGTGTCCTTGCAGTCGACGTGGTAGATCCGGTCCTGGAAGTCCCAGATGAAGCCGACGGGGTCGATGCCCTGCCACATCATGTGCGAGGGGTCCCAGTTGAAGCCGAACGCGGCGCGGCGGTCGATCGCCTCGAGCGTGCGCACGCTCGTCCAGTAGTCGTAGGCGATCTCGGAGGGGTGGACTTCGTGGGCGAAGCGCACGCCCTCGGCGTCGAACACGTCGAGGATGGGGTTCCAGCGGTTCGCGAAGTCCTCGTAGCCGGCGTCGATGACGCTCGCCGGCACGGGCGGGAACATGGCCACGTACGGCCAGATCGCCGAGCCCGTGAACCCGACGACGGTGTCGACGCCGAGCGCGCGGGCGACCCGCGCCGCCCGCTTCATGTCGTCGGCGGCACGCTGCCGCACCCCCTCGGGGTCGCCGTCGCCCCACGTGTACGGGCGCACGATCGCCTCGTGGCGGAAGTCGATCGGATCGTCGCAGACGGCCTGGCCCGTCAGGTGGTTCGAGATCGCGTGGACCTCGAGCCCGTGCCGCTTCAGGATCTCCTGCCGCTCGGCGAGGTAACCGGGCTCCTCCTCCGCCAGCTTCAGGTCGAGGTGGTCGCCCGAGCAGGCGATCTCGAGCCCGTCGTAGCCCCAATCGGCGGCGAGGCGCGCCACCTCGGCGAACGGCAGGTCGGCCCACTGGCCGGTGAACAGCGTGACGGGATGGGTTGCGGCGGTCATGCGGGGTACCTTTCGTCGTTCAGGGCGGTCAGGTAGCGGATGCTTCGTGCCGCCAGCTCGTCCTGCGAGGGCGCGAGCGGCCGCCAGACCGAGGCGGCCACCGCGATCGTGGCGTTCTCGCCCGTGAAGCTCTCGAGCCCGAGCGCCCCGGCGTACCCGACCTCGTCGAGTGCGTCGAGGAACGCCGGCCAGTCGAGGTGGTCGTCGCCGACGGCGCCGCGGTCGTTGCCGCAGACCTGCACGTAGGCGAGGTTCGGGCCGGCCGCACGGATCGCGTCGCCGATCGACTTCTCCTCGATGTTGAGGTGGTAGCTGTCGAGCGCGAGCCCGAGGCCGGGGCCGAGCAGCGGCCCGAGCGCCTCGAGCGCCTGCTCGACCGTGTTCACGAGGCTCGTCTCGTACCGGTTGAGCGGTTCGATCGCGAGCCGGATGCCACGAGCCTCGGCCTGTCGCACGAGCGGCGCGAGCGCCGTGCGGAGCTCGCGGTACCGGGCCTCGCGCTCCTCGGCGTCCATGCGCCAGGCGCGGCCGGTGGCCGCGGTGAAGGGGCCGGCCACGACCGGGGAGCCGAGGCGCTCGGCGACGCCGAGGCAGTGCACGAGGTAGTTCTGGGTCGCCACGATCTCGGAGCCGGGCGCGGCGACGAGGTTGCGGCCGGGGCCCATCGCCCCGATCACGATCGGGGCGAGGCGGTGCTCGCGCAGGATCTCCACCGCGGCATCCGCCGACCAGTCGCCGGGGTTCTCGACCGGCAGCTCGATCGCCCCGAAGCCGAGCGCCGCCGCCTTCGCGGCGAGCGCGGGCAGGTTCTCGGCGGTGAGGGGCGAAGCCCACACCCAGGTGTTCACGCCGATGGTGCGGCGCATGCTGCCTCCTTGCAGAACTCCGTCGGTCGAGTAGGGAGCGAAGCGAGCGTATCGAGACCCGCCGCCGGTCGACGAGCGCAGCGTATCGAGACCACGATCGTGCGTGTGGTCCCGATACGCGCTCCGCGCTCCTCGACCGACGGATCAGGGTTTACGGGATGATCCGGTCCTCCCAGACCTGCGGGTAGCCGGGCAGGTCCTCGCCGCCGAACTTGGCGTAGTGCCCGTCGGGCATGTTCTCGTTGAGCGCGAGGTACTCGTCGACCTCCTCCGCGGTGATCGGCGACTGCGGCAGCACCCACTCCTGGGGCACCTCCTCGCCGGCGAAGATCTTCTGCGCGGCGAGCAGCGGCGTGCGCCACTGGAAGTTCGAGTACACCGGCGCGAGGCCCGTGAGCCCGGTCTCCTTCCACTTGCGGAGGAAGCTCATCTCGTCCTCGCCCGTCATCACCGGGTAGTCGGCGCCGGCATCCTCGAACGCCTCGATGGCGGCGACGGCGCCGTCGCCGGCGTCCATCCAGATGCCCTGGACGTCGCCCTTGGCGAGCTCGTCGGAGATGATCTTCTTGATCTCGGCGGGGTCGGCGCCCGTGAAGTAGTCGACGGCCTCGATGCCGGCCTCGTCGAACAGCTTCTCGGCCGCGGCCCAGCGCTGCTCGAGCACGTCGACGCCCGGCAGGATGCGCAGTGCCACGACCTTGTCGCCCTCGTCGAGCTCGTCGATGAGGAACTCGGCCGTGTCGATGCCCCACGCGAATCCGCCGATGGGGTGGATGAACGTGACGGGGCAGTCGGTCTGCACGCCGCGGTCGAACACGACGACGGGCTTGCCCGTGTCGCAGGCGCGCTCGACGGCCGGGGTCATCGCCGCCGTCGAGTTCGGCGAGATGAGGAAGATGTCGCAGTTGCCCTCGTTGATGAAGTAGTCGATGTCGGCGATCTGCGTGTCGTCGGAGTCCTGCGCGTCGCGGGTCTCCATCTCGCTGATCACACCGGCGTCCTGCAGCACCTTCAGCTGCTGGTTCATCGTGATCCAGCCGGTCTGGCGCCACGGGTTCGAGATCGAGGCGTTGGCGAAGCACGCCTTCTTCGCCCCGTCGCTCGCGAACTCCGAGGTGTCGACCATCTCGGCGTTGATGTACTGCAGCCACGGCTGCCCTTCGGGGCCCTCGGGCACGACGTCGCGTTCGGCGTCCTGCTTGTCGAAGAGCTCCTGGTCGAACCACTCGACCGCTTCCTCCGTGGCGCCGGCGTCTTCCGTCGGCGCGGCCACGTTGGGGTCGGTGGTACAGCCGGCCATCGTCAGCAGCGCGAGGGCGCCGACCATTGCGGATGCCACCGCATACTTGCGTCGCATCACGAACCTCCCTTGGTTTCGTTGTCAGCCCTCGACGTCGAGGGAATGGATGCAGGGCGAGCGGATGCCTCGGCATCGCGCTCCTCCGCCGGTGCCGGCGAAGTCTGGGTCGCCGTGTCCGGCGAGGTCTGGGTGGCGGTCCCGGGCGAGCCGCCCGATGCCGCGTCGGATGCCTCGGCCGAGGCATCCGGAATCGTCGTCGATGCCGCGGGTGCCGGATCGATGCCCTTGCCGCGGCGTCGTGCGCGGAAGGTGGTCGCCGAGTAGGCGACCGCGATGATGATGATCGCGCCCTGCACCGCGTCGCGGTAGGTCGAGGGCACGCCGGCGAAGTTGAGCAGGGTGAACAGGGCCTCGAGCGCGAACGCGCCCGCCGCCGCCGCGACGACCCAGCCGCGCCCGCCGCCGAGCACCACGCCGCCGAGCACGACCGCGGTGATCGCGATGAACTCGTAGCCGCGACCGACCGACGGGTGGACACCGGCGTAGCCCACGAGCAGCACGCCCGCGATCGTCGCGGAGAGCGAGGAGATCATGAAGGTCGACGTCTTCACCCACCAGCTGCGGGCGCCCGCGAACCGCGCGGTCGTCGGGTTGTCGCCGAGCGCGATGATCGTGCGGCCGAACGGGCGCTTCGAGAACCAGATCGCGACGGCGAGCACGACGGCGAGCACGAGGACCGACCACGGCAGGATGTCGATGACGGGGATGCCGCGGATGCCGCCGCGCCCGATCTCGCGGAACCCGTCGGCGGGGTTGCCGGTCGCGGCGCCGCCCGTCCAGTAGAGGGTGCCGCCGAGCAGCGCGAGCATCATGCCGAGGGTGACGATGAAGCTCGGCACCTTGAGGAACGAGACGATGAGTCCGTTGACCAGCCCGATGAGGGCGCCGAACGCGAGCATGAGCGCGAGCACGGGCAGCGACTTCGCCTCGTCCTGGCCGATGAGGTTGCCGGCGATCACGACCTGGGCCGTGACGACCGATCCCATCGACAGGTCGAACTCGCCGCCGACGATGACGAAGTACTGGCCGATCGCGACGATCGCGATGGGCGCCACGCGCTGGATGAAGCGGATGAACTGGCTCGGTTCGGCGAACGACGGGTTCAGGACGGTGATCGCGACCAGCAGCACGATGAGCAGCAGGAACACGGCGCCGCGCGGGCTCACGAGGGTGCGGCCGAGGTCGGCCAGGCGGCTGCCCAGGTCGCGGCGGTCGGTGCTGACGGCGGTCATGCGCGGGCCTCCTCTCGTGCGTCGTTCCCGTCGGCGTCGCCTCCGGCGCCGTCGGGGCCGGTCGGCGGTGCCGAGGCGTTCGCGAACCTCGGCCTGCGCCGGTCGACCGACCGGCTCGTGTAGACCGCGACGGCCGCGACGATGACGACGCCGCGCACGACGTCCTTCAGGAAGGGGTTCACCTGCATGACGCTCATCACGTTGTCGACGACGGCGAAGATCGCGACGCCGCCGATCGTGCCCCAGATCGAGCCGCGGCCGCCCATGAGCAGGGTGCCGCCGAGCACGACCGCGGCGATCGAGAGCAGGTCGTAGCCGCCCTGGGTGCCGACGACCGGACTGCCGACGCCGAGCCGGCTCGCGAGCAGCAGCCCGGCGAGCGCCGCCGTGATCGAGCACAGCATGTGCGCGACGATGAGCGGTCGTGCGGTGCGGATGCCCGACAGGCGCGCGACCTGCTCGTTGCCGCCGACCGCGAACATGTGGTTGCCGGTGCGCGTGCGGGCGAGGAAGAACGCCCCGGCGAGCGCGACGAGCAGCATGAGCAGCGTCGAGACGGGGATCGGTCCGATGCCCGTGGCACCGATGAGCTGGAACTCCCACGGCACCTGGCCGCTCGTGCCCTTGTAGTTCGTGTCGAGGTAGCCCTTGATGATGAGGCCGGTGCCGAGCGTCGCGATGAAGCCGTTGACCTTGAGCTTCGTGACGATGAGCCCGTTCGCGAGCCCGATGACCGCGGCGACGACGATCACGGCGACGACGGCCATCGGGATGTTCGCGGGGTTGCCGGCCATGAGGTCGGCCGCGATGAGGCTCGACAGGCTCACGACGTAGGGCACCGACAGGTCGAGGGACGCGCACAGGATGACGAGGGTCTGGCCGATGGCGACGAAGCCGAGCACGCTCATTCCGGTGAGGATGTCGCGGATGTTGCCGGCGCTGAAGAAGTTGCGGCCGACGGAGGCGACGAGGACGGCGCCGATCGCGATGACCGCGACCAGCGCGATGCCGACGATGAGGCTCGAGTCGAGCCGGCGACGGCGCGGTGTCGCGCGCCGGGCGGTGGGGGTCGTCGCGCTCATCGCAGCTCCTCCCCGCCGACGCGCAGGGTTCCCGTCGCGGCGCCGAGGATCGTCGCCTCGTCGCTGCGAGCCGGCAGTTCGGCCGAGGCCCGGCCGTCGTGCATGACGATGATGCGATCGGACATGCCGATCACCTCGGGCAGTTCGGACGAGATCATCAGGATGGCGACCCCTTCTTTCGCGAGTCGGCGCATGAGCGTGTAGACGGCGACCTTCGCGCCGACGTCGATGCCGCGGGTCGGTTCGTCGAGGAGTACGACGCGGGGCTTGGTCGCGAGCCATTTCGCGAGGACGACCTTCTGCTGGTTGCCGCCCGAGAGGAACTGCACCTCCTGGTCGAGGCCGCGCGACGACAGCTCGAGCGAGGAGAGCACGCCCGGCAGCTCTCGCCGCGTCTCGCGGGTGCGCCGCGAGAACACCGAGCGGATCACGAGGAGCGCGTTGTCGGCGATCGACTGGTTGAGCGCGAGGCCCTGGGCCTTGCGGTCCTCGGTGATGAGGGCGACGCCCCGCCTCACCGCCTGCCGGGCCGAGGAGATCTGCACCGGCCGGCCGTCGAGGCGCAGCTCGCCGCGCGTGAACGGCGCGATGCCGAACACGGCCTCGACGAGTTCGGTGCGACCCGAGCCCTGCAGGCCCGCGACACCGACGATCTCACCGGCGCGCAGCTCGAGGTCGACCCCGTCGACGTAGGCGTTGCCGGCGGCGCGGAGCTCGAGCCGGGGCTCGCCCCTCACGGTGCCCGGCTCGGGGTCGGGGAAGTACGCGGAGATCGGCCGGCCGACCATCCGCCGCACGAGCTCGTCGGTGTCGAGCTCGGACGCGGGCCCGCTCGAGACGAGCGCACCGTCTTTCAGCACCGTGATCGTGTCGCAGAGGTCGAAGATCTCCTTCAGCCGGTGCGAGACGTAGATGATCGCGACGCCGCGCGCCTGCAGGCGCCGGACGATCGCGTAGAGCAGCTCGACCTCGTGATCGGCGAGCGCGGCGGTCGGCTCGTCCATCTGGATGACCCGGGCGTCGACCGAGAGCGCCTTGACGATCTCGACGATCTGCTGCTCGGCGACGGTCAGGGTGCGGACCGGCGCGTCGGCGTCGATCGAGTCGATGCCGAGCTCGGCGAGCAGCGCCCGCGTCTCGGCGAGCATCGCCTTGCGGTCGACGAGGCCGCGCCGCTTCGGCTCGCGACCGAGGAAGACGTTCTGCGCGACCGTGCGCTCGGGCAGCAGGTTGAACTCCTGGAAGACCGTCGCGAGGCCGGCCCGCGCGGCCTGCACGGGGTGGCTGAACGCGACCTCCTCGCCGCCGAGTCGCACACTGCCCGCGTCGCGCTCGTAGACGCCCGCGAGGATCTTCATGAAGGTCGACTTGCCGGCGCCGTTCTCGCCGACCAGGCCGTGGACCTCGCCGGCGCGCAGGGTCAGCCCCACGCCGCGCAGCACGGTCACGCCGAAGAACGACTTCTCGAGCCCCTCGGCGACGAGCACCGGCTCGCCGGCCGCGGCGACTGCGCCGGGCGACGACGATGCGGGGGTCGCGGCGCTCATGCGGGCACCTCCGTCCAGTCGCGGCGTTCGGCCGAGGCGAGCACGGCCTCGGTGACCTGTGCGGCGCGCAGCCCGTCGGCGAAGACCGGGAGCCCGTCGGGCCGCGCGCCGTCGATCGCCGCGTAGGCGTCGGCGACGAAGGCGTTGAACGCGTCCTGGTAGCCCATCGGGTGCCCGGCGGGCACGAGCGAGAGCCGGGCCGCGTCGGCGTCGAGCCGCGCCGGATCGCGCTCGATGATGCTCGAGGCCGCGGTGCGGCCCACCCAGAGGGTGTCGGGGCGCTCCTGCTCGAACCGGATGCTCGCCTCGGTGCCCGCGAGCTCGATCGAGAGGGCGTTCTTGCGACCCGGAGCGACCTGCGAGACGAGTAGCGTGCCGAGTGCGCCGGAGGCGAACTCGACGACGAGCGCCACGAGGTCTTCGGTCTCGACGGCGACGTGGTCGACGCGCTCGGCGTACGCGGTGCTGGTCGAGGCGGTGAGCCTCGCGATGCGCTCGCCCGCGACGAACTCGACGAGGTCGACGAGGTGGGAGCCGATGTCGGCGAACGCCCGCGACGGCCCTCCGAGCGCGGGGTCGACGCGCCAGTCGTCGTCACCCGGCGTCGAGAGCCAGTCCTGCAGGTAGGCCCCGTGCACGCTGAGCAGCCGGCCGGTCTCCCCGGCGGCGACACGGGCCCGCGCCTCGCGGACCATCGGGTGGAAGCGGTAGACGAACGGCACCGCGGCGACGAGGCCGCGCTCGTCGGCGAGCCGCACGAGTTCGACGGCGTCGGCCGCGGTCGTCGCGAGCGGCTTCTCGCAGACGACGTGCTTGCCGGCCTCGAGCGCGGCCCTCGCGAAGCGGGCGTGCGTCGTGTTCGGCGTGCAGATGTGCACCACGTCGATGTCGGGGTCGGCGAGCAGGGCTTCGAACGAGTCGTAGGCGGCACCGAGACCGAGGCGCTCGGCCGCCGCGGCGGCACGACCCGAGGTCGACGAGGCGGCGCCGACGAGCTCGGCTCGGGCGGCGCGGGCGGCACGCGAGTGCACCGCGGCCATGAAGCCGCCACCGATGAAGCCGGCACGTCGTGTGCGGGTCGGGGCGATGACGTCCGTTGTCATGGGGACATCGTGACACACTCATGGCAACTTTTGCTAGCACTCCGTCAAAAGTTGTTCTCCGGACAACAGGTAGTGGCTGTGCCATACGTCGAAGACCTTGTGCTTTACTCAGTTGCATGGTGGACATCAGCCGAGGATCCGCGCTCGGCACATCGGGTGCCAGTGAGCTGTTCCAGCTCCTGCGCGACGGCGTGCCGCGCACGCGCGCGTCGCTCGCGCAATCGACCGGGCTCGCCCGTTCGACGATCGCGGCGCGGGTCGACGAGCTCATGCGGCTCGGACTCGTCACACCGGTCGCCGACGCCGCCTCGACCGGGGGGCGCCCGCCGTCGCAGTTCGCGCTCAACCCCGCCGCGCGCATCGTGCTCGCGGCCGACCTCGGCGCGTCGCACGCGACGCTCGCCGTCACCGACCTCTCCGGCACGGTGCTCGTCGAGCGCTCCGAGCCGAAGGACATCGCCCTCGGCCCCGAGGCCGTGCTCGGCTGGATGGTCGAGCAGGGACTCGCACTCATCGAGGGGCTCGGCCGCGACCGCCGCGAGCTCGTCGCCATCGGCATCGGCGTTCCCGGCCCGGTCGAGCACTCGACGGGGCGGCCGGTGAACCCGCCGATCATGCCCGGCTGGGACCGCTTCGACGTGCCCGGCTGGGTGCAGCAGCACCTCGAGGTGCCGGTGCTGGTCGACAACGACGTGAACATCATGGCCCTCGGCGAGCAGGCGCTCGCCTGGCCGCAGATCGAGCACCTCATGTTCGTGAAGGTCGCGACCGGCATCGGCTCGGGCATCATCTCGGGCGGGCGGCTGCAGCGCGGCGCGCAGGGCATCGCGGGCGACATCGGCCACGTGCGGGTGGCGCGCGGCAGCGACGTGCCCTGCCACTGCGGCAACCGCGGATGCCTCGAGGCGCTCGCCTCGGGGCCGGCGATCGCCCGCGCGCTGCGCGAGCAGGGCGTCGACGCGGCGTCCGGCGGCGATGTCGTCGAGCTCGTGAAGCGCGGCGACATCGACGCCATCCAGGCGGTGCGCCAGGCCGGTCGCGACATCGGCGAGGTGCTGACCGCGTGCGTCAGCCTCGTGAATCCCTCGGTCATCGCCATCGGCGGCTCGATGGCGCGAGCCGGCGAGCACCTCATCGCCGGCGTGCGCGAGGTCGTCTACACGCGCTCGATGCCGCTCGCGACCGAGCACCTCGCGATCGTGCAGTCGGCCGCGGCCGAGAACGCGGCCGTGCTCGGCGCGAGCATGCTCGCGATCCACCACGTGCTCTCGCCCGAGGGCATCGACGCGCTCGCCGCGCGCTGACCGCGAGGCATCCCCGGCGGTACCGGTGTCCCTGAGGTGCGGCAGCCGGGGGCGCGCCTGCCACGACGCGCCCCCGACCGCGACACCGTCAGAACCGCAGCTCGCGGAGGTAGTCGTACCCGACCTCCGCGGTCTGCAGCGGGGTGACGTCGGGAGTGTCGTTCTCGACGATGTACTCCTCGACGGCGTGCGCCCGGAAGATCCGCGCGAAGTCGATCGTGCCGGTGCCGAGGTCGGCCATGTCGCCTCCCACGTGACGGTCCTTGACGTGGAACTGCCGCACCCGCTGCGGCGCCGCGTCGATCACGTCGATCGCGAACTGCTCGGGGTCGGCGGCGCCGTCACCGCTCTGGATGCCGCCGGTGACGGCCCAGTAGAGGTCGACCTCGAGGTGCACGAGGGCGGGGTCGAGCCGCTCGGTGAGCACCTGCCACGGGGTGAGCCCGCCGCCCAGGTCGGTCGTGAACTCGTGCGCGTGGTTGTGGTAGCCGTAGGCGATGCCGTACGAGGCCGCGGCCTGCGCCTCGGCGTTCATCGTGTCGGCGAGCTGCTGCCACTCGGCGAGCGCACCCGAGGCGAAGTACGGCACGTTGAGATAGCGCTGGCCGAGCGTCGCCGCGTTCTCGAGCTTCTGCTCGAGGGCGGCCGCGTCGGACGAGGGGCCGTCGTGCGACGACGACGCCCAGACGCCGATCTCGTCGTAGAACGCGCGCAGTCCGGCGGCGGTGCGGCCGAAGTAGCCGAGCGCCTGCTCGACGCGCGGGTAGCCCATGTCCGCGATCGCGCCCAGCGTCGTGTCGTAGTCGCCGGGACCCCATGGTACTCCGAGCGCCTCGCGCACCGTCCACAGCTGGATGCTGATCTTGCCGGGCGGCACCCGCTTCCACGGCTTCGTCGCGACGTCCGCCGCGGCGGGGATCGCCCCGGCGGAGAACGTCGCGGCCGCGGCCGTCGCGCCCAGCGCTCCGAGGAGGAGGCCGCGTCGGCTCACCCCGCGCCCGGCGAGCGATTCGCGCAGCGCCCCTCGTCCGTCATGTCCGTAACACATGCTGGTTCCTTCCGTCTCGTCGTCGAGAGTCCGTGCGGAACACTGTCGCCTACTTTTGTCGTCGCGTCAATCGAAAGTTGTTTGTGATGGTCACAGAAGTCGCAACCACGTCACCTGAACGGTGCGGCGCCGGTCATACGGCGGCCGTGCGGACGGGGCGACCGCCCGCACCCGTCAGACGAGTGCGATCGTCGCGCACAGCAGCAGGATCGACAGGCCGAGCAGCACCGCACGGAGCACGATGATCGACTCCCATCGCGACTGCAGCGCGCGAGCGTCGGCCGGCACGTCGCCGGCCAGGGCCGCTGCGGTGAGCACCTTGTTGATCGGCGCCGAGATGCGGGCGAAGAGTCCGAGCCAGGCGAGCAGCAGGGCGAGCGCGATCGCCGAGAGCGTCGTGGTGACGGCCGTTCCCCAGCCGACCGCGAGCGCGACCGTGATCGCCGCCAGCACCGTGCCGAGGATGCCGACGACCGGCAGACGCCGATCGCCGTAGTAGTGGCCCCGGCCGACCACCTGCACCATGGTGCGGTCGTCGACCTCGGCATAGACGGGACGCAGCACGACCGCCGCGACCACGTCGGTGCCGAAGATCACGGCGAGGTTCAGCACTGCAAGGGCCGCGGCTGCGGCGATGACGATCGACATCTCGACTCCTTCGACTGGTGTTAGCGCTGCTAACTGTTACCGCTGCTAACATAGCGACATGGCACGCACCCCGCAAGAGGCGGAACGCTTCCGCGAACGCGAACGCCTCATCCTCGACACCACGCGTCGGATCGCCGAGGACGAGGGCTGGGCCGCAGTCACGGTGCGCCGGCTCGCCGACGAGATCGGGTTCAGCCAGCCGATCCTCTACCGTCACTTCCCCGGGGGGCGCGACGAGATCGTCGAGCGACTCGTCGTCACCGGCTATACCGAACTCGCCACCCGGATGGCGTCGCCCGACGACGACCTGCGCCACCTGATCACGGCGTACCTCGACTACGCACGCACGAATCCCGCCCTCTACGAGGCGATGGCGTCAGCACGCACGAGCTTCGCCTTCGCCTCCGGCGATACGCCCGAGGTCCTCGTCTCGGGCTTCGCCGTCGTCGAACGCGCCGCGGGCGGACGCGACGCGCACGATCGAACGGTCAGGGCCGAACTGCTCTGGAGCCTGCTGCACGGGGTCAGCGGGCTCTCGGCCGGCGGGCGACTCGACGACGCGCTCGGCGCCGACCGCGAACGGCTCATCGCGACGCTCTTCGCGACGCCAGTCGACGGGTGACGCCTACCGTGCGAGCCAGGCGAGGAGCGCGCCGAGCGCGAGCACGTTGACGACGACGCCGACCCAGAACACGCGGCGGAAGCTGCGCTTGCGCGTCTTGTGCCGCAGCCGCTGCTGCGCGACGATCGCACCGGGCCAGCCGCCGACGATGTCGAGGAGGTGCAGCGTGCGTTCGGGCACCCGCTGCGAGCCGCGCCTCGCGGCGAGCTTGTCGAGCCCGTAGGCCGCGAACGCGACGAGCGACACCGCGCCGTACCACGCTGCGATCCACCACGGCGCGACCCCGGCCACCACCGTCGCGGCGACGAGCAGTGCGAAGGCCGCGAGGACGCCCCAGCTCAGCGCGGCGGGCAGCGGGCGCGACAGGTCCCTCCCGGCGGGCGACGTCGGCGCGGTGGCGGGGCGACCGTTCGGACGGGATGCCGCGGGGCGGGCGCCGCGCGCGGCGGTCGTCGAATCACGGGCCATGCCGTCGATCGTACGATGCGCGGGTCTCGAGACGCTCGCTCGACAACCCGCTCGACGACCGCACGCCGCGCCGCATCCGACGGTGGCGGCGGGTACGCTCGGAACGTGCCAGAACCGTTCGCCCTCTTCGACCTCGAGGGCGACACGTGGGCTCCTCCGCCCGAACCCCGGCCGAGGCATCCGCACGAGACCCGCGTCGTCGCCGACTCGAGCGACCGCGTCGCCTGGCTGCGCGCCCGGTCGCAGGGCATCACGGCGACCGACGCGGCGAAGCTCGCGACGCGCGAGTCGGTGCGCACCGCCGCCCACGAGAAGCTGCACGGGTCGCGGCACAGCTTCGGCGGCAGTCGCTACACCGACCACGGCCGCGCCCGTGAGCCCGTCATCGCCGAGTGGGCGAAGCAGACGCACGGCCTCGAAGGCTCGACGCTGCTGTTCCACGCCGAGACCGAGCGGCGGCACCTCGCGACGCCCGACGGGCTGCGGGTGGCGCCGAACGGCGCACTCGAGCTGTGCGAGATCAAGACGACGTCGAAGCCCTGGCGCGGCATCCCGCGCGGGTACCTCAGACAGGTCTGGTGGCAGCAGTACGTGCTCGGCGCCGAGCGCACCCTCGTCGTGTGGGAGGAGCACGCCGACTTCGTGCCCGTCGACGACGAGCCGAAGTGCCGCTGGGTCGACCGCGACGACGACCAGATCGCGATCCTCGTCGGGCTCGCGAACGAGCTGCTGGCCGCGATCCGGCCAAACCCGCGCGCCGCCGACCCGCGCGCGTTCTACCGTCCGGGCGCCCTCGCGTGACCACGCTCCTGCTGCACGGGCTCGGCGCCGACCGCCGCCAGCCGCTCGAGCTGTTCGCCCCGGCGGTGCGCGCCGCCGCCGGCGACGACGAGCTCGTCATCGCCCCCGACGTCCGCGCCCACGGCGGCTACCTCACCGTCGGCGAGCCGGCCGACTTCGCGATCGACCGACTGGCTGCCGAGATCGCGGCGACGACGCGGGCGCAGGTCGAGAAGACGACCGGGCGACCGGTCGACGACGACGGGCCGCTGACGGTCATCGGGCTCTCGATGGGCGCCGCGATCGCGATGCGGCTTCTGCTCGGCGGCATGCTGCCCATCGACCGGGCCGTGTTCGTGCGCCCGGCCTTCGACGACCGCTCGCTGCCCGACAACCTGCGGGCGTTCCCCGTGATCGGACAGCTCCTCATCGACGCCGGCCCGGCGGGCGCCCAGGAGTTCCGCGAGCGGGAGCTCTACCAGCGGGTCGCCGACGAGTCGCCCGCCGCGGCGAAGGGGCTGCTCTCGCAGTTCACCTCCCCCGACGCGGCGCGGCGGGCCATGCGCCTCGTCGAGATCCCCCGCAACCGGGCGTTCGCGAACGACGCCGAGCTCGCCGCCCTCGGCGGACGCGGCGTCAGCACCTTCGTCATCGCGGCGCCCCGCGACCCGGTGCACCCCGTGCCCACCGCCGAGCACTGGGCCGGAGCGCTCGGCGCACCGCTGGCGATGCTCACCGAGCGCGACGCCGGCCAGGCCCGGCAGAACGCGGTGCTCGCCGAGCACCTCGCGCGGTGGCTCGAACGCGCGCCCCGCACCTGACCGGCACGAGCCCCGCTCAGCGTGCGTCGACGCGGTCTGCGTCGGAGGCGGCCTCCGGCGCCACGACCGGGGATGCCTCGGCTGCGCCGCCGCGGTACGGCCACGCCGTTCGGCTGATCGCGATGACCCCGGCACCGACGAGCAGGATGAAGGCGGCGATCGCGACGACGTACACGAGCACGCCGTCGTAGCCGACGCCGGGCTTCACGGCGGGGTCGAGGAACGGGTACGGGTACCAGCCGACGATCGCGCCGCGGAGCATCGTGTACGCGGCCCAGGCGAGCGGGAAGAGCGCGACGGTCCAGAGGCGCCGCCACGGCACCGGACGACGACCGGGCGCGAGCACCCAGTCGGCGAGCAGATAGAGCGGCGCCCAGACGTGCAGGATCTCGTTCGACCAGGGCACCGTCGTCGCCTGGTCGAGCGAGATGTCGCGCAGCAGCGTGTTGTAGACCACGAGGGTGGTGGTCATGTAGGCCGTGGCGCAGACCCGCACGACCGTGAACCCGGGGCTGTCGGTCTCGCTCCGGAACGCGAACCACGCGGCCGCGAGCAGCACGACGGCCGCGAGCGCGTTCGAGAGGATCGTGAAGAAGCTGAAGAAGTTCACCACGAAGGACCCCGGGTCCTCGACCATCGAGAGGCTCTTCACGAACTGGCCGACGATCGCGGTGATGATCAGCGCGGCGGCCAGCACCCGCAGTACCCCGAAGACCCGTCGCATCGCGCTCCCCTCGTGCCGTCGTGCGGCGCAGTCGGGCCGAGCCCGTCGCGACGCTGAGTGCAGCCTAGCGATGACGGCATGATGGAGGTGGGAGGACGACGCATGACGCAGACGACGCAGGCCCCGACGATGCACGCACTCGTGATCGACCGCACGGGCGACCCCGACGAGTTCCACCTCGCCGAGGTGCCGCGGCCACTGCGGGTGAGCGACGAGGTGCTCGTGCGGGTCGTCGCCGCGAGCCTCAACCCGATCGACGTGAAGACGCGTGCCGGCCGCGGCACCGCGGCGGCGATCACGGGCTTCCCCGTCGTGCTCGGCCACGACTTCGCGGGAATCGTCGAGCAGGTGCCCTACGCGGCGCATCCGCTGCAGCCGGGAGACCGGGTCTACGGCATGGGCCGGGTGCCCCGCACCGGCGGCAGCTTCGCCGAGCTCATCAGCGTGAGCTCGATGAGCGTCGCGCGGATGCCCGCCTCACTCGACTTCGCGCACGCCGCCGCCGTCCCGCTCGCCGCGCTCACGGCGTGGGGCGCGGTGGTCGACACGGCGCGGGTGCACGACGGCCAGCGCATGCTCGTGCATGCGGGCGCCGGCGGCGTCGGCCATTTCGCCGTACAGTTCGCGGCGTATTTCGGCGCGAACGTCACCGCGACCGCATCGGCCCGCAACGCCGAGTTCGTCCGCGACCTCGGCGCCCGCCGCGTCGTGGACTACACGACCGAGCGCTTCGAGGAGGTCGCCCGCGACCAGGACGTCGTGATCGACCTGATCGGCAACGTGAAGGACGACACGGGCGTGCGCTCGCTCGACGCGCTGCGCCCGGGCGGACTGGTCGTGAACGTGCCGACCGGCTCGTGGCCGACCATGCGGGAGGACGCGGAGGCCCGCGGCCTGCGCGCCACCGGGTACTCGGTGTCGCCCGACGCCCGCACGCTCGCGGTCATCACCCGCCTCATCGACGACGGGGCCGTGCGCGTGCACGTCGACCGCGAGCTGCCGCTCGCCGACGGCGCCGAGGCGAGCCGGCTCGTCGAAGCCGGGCACGTGCGCGGCAAGATCGTGCTGCGGATCGCGCCCGATCCCGCCTGACCGGCGGGAGGTCGCTCACCGCCCGGCGGCGAGCAGCGACGAGCCGAGTTCGCTGCGCAGGTAGAGCATGCTGTGACCGTACCGGGTCGAGACGACGAGCCCCGCGTCGCGGAGCACCCGCAGGTGCTGGTTCACCGCCGACGCGGTGACGCCGAACCGCACCCCGAGCTCGGTCGACGAGGCGGGGTCGCCGAGCGCCGAGAGCAGGCGGGCGCGCGTCTCGCCGAGCACCGCGGCGACGGCCGCCGGGTTCGCGACGTCCTCGGCCTCCCACAGGGCGCCCTGGCCGCGGGCCGGGTACATGAGCATCGGCGGGCCGTCGCCGACCGGCGCCGAGGCGCGACGCGTGAACATCGTCGGCACGAGCGTGAGCCCCGAGCCGCCGACGGCCCGGGTGCGCTCGATCGGATGCCGCAGTCGCACCGCGAGCACCCCGTCGGCGAACTCGACCGTGCTGGTCAGGCCGTTCAGCATCGTCGCGACGCCCGACTGCGCGATCTGACGGCCCCGGTGCACGACGTCGGCCTCGAGCACCGCGCGCATGCGCGGCCAGTACGGTGCGAACGACGACTCCCAGAGTTCGTCGAGCGCGGCGACGATGCGCCGCAGCGCCGCCCGGTGCGAGCCCGCGAACACCGCGGGCACCGCGCCGTGCACCGCTTCGAGGTCGCGGCGGAACACCTCGGCCGGCGTCTCGAGCAGCGCCTCGAGCTCGTCGTCGAGGCGGGTGAGCGGCGACTCCGGCCTCGGGTTCAGGAAGTCGGGCGTCCACAGGCGATCGTCGATGAGCGCCGCGAGCACGGCGTGGTCGAGACCCGCCCGTGCCGTCTCGGTGCGGGCGACCCAGGGCAGCTGCAGCGGAAACCGCGACGGGTCGCGCACGGCGCGCAACGAGAGGCCGAGCTCCGAGAGCGGCGAGATGCCGAAGCGCACGGCTGCGACATCGTTCTCGTTCAGCACGTAGCGCAACATGAAGGCATACGCTACATCAATTTCGTGGCGCCTCGGCCTCTGCCAGAACTGAACCGTGAGCCCTACCTCCCCGACCGACACCGACCCCGCTCCCGGCACCGGCTCGACGCCGGCCGTCGGCTCCGAGGCATCCCCGCCTCTCGAGACGCCGGGCGCACGCCCCACCTGGCGCGCCCGCCTCGCCGCCTCGGTCGCCGACCCGGTGCTGCGCATCCTCGTCGGCGCGACCCTCATCTCGCGGATCGGCCGCGGCATCTTCCTCGCCGTCACGGTGCTGTACTTCACCCTGATCGTCGGCCTCGCGCCGGGAGAGGTCGCGATCGTGCTCGCCTCGGCGAGCGCGGCCGGGGTCGTCGCGTCGTTCGCCGGCGGATGGCTCGCCGACCGGTTCAGCGCGAAGCGGCTGCTCATCCTCTTCACCGCGGTCGAGGGCGTGGCGCTCATCGCGTACGTCTTCGCGGGCGACTTCGCGACGGCACTCGTGATCGCCGTGGTCTGCGGGTTCTTCGAGCAGGGCGCGAACTCGACCCGCTCCGCGATCATCGCGCGCGCCTTCGAGGGCGAGTCGCGCGTGCACGCCAGGGCGGTGCTGCGCACCGTCACGAACGTCTCGATCGCGGTCGGCTCGGGCCTCGGCGCCCTCGCCCTCGCGCTCGGCACCGCCGAGGCGTACCGGGGGCTCATCATCGGCGCGGGCGTGCTCTACCTGCTCGGCCTGTTCCAGCTCGTGCGGCTGCCCGCGCGCGTCGATGCACCGGCACGGCCGACGGTCGCCGACGTGGTCACCGCCACGGGTTCCGTGGATGCCGCGGCCACCGCCGACGCGATCGCCGAGGAGCGCCGCAACTGGCGCGCCCACTCGCCGTGGCGCGACCCGCGCTACCTCGCCCTCACGGTGCTCAGCGCGATCTTCGGCATGCAGTTCGGCGTCGGCGAGCTCGGCGTGCCGTTGTGGATCACCCGCGACACGTCCGCGCCCGAGGTGCTCATCGCCGCCCTGCTCATCCTCAACACGGCGATCGTCGTCGTCTTCCAGGTGCCGATGTCGCGCGGCACGCACGACCTGCGGGTCGCGGGTCGCGTCTCGGCGATCGCCGCGTGGCTCATGGCCGGGGCGTGCCTCGTGTACGCCGCGGCCGCAGGGCTGCCGACCGGGTTCGCCGTCACCGTGCTCGTGATCGCCGCACTGGCGCACGCCTTCGCGGAGGTGCTCTCGCAGGCGGGCGGCTGGGGCCTCAGCTTCGAGCTCGCCGACCCCGTGCGCGCCGGCACCTACCAGGGCGTGTTCGGCATGGGCTACTCGGTCGGTGCGCTCGCGGCACCCCTCGTGGTGAACGCCACCGCGATCTCGAACGGGCTCTGGGGCTGGACGGTGCTCGCTGTGATCTTCCTCGTCTCGGGCCTCGGCACGGCCTGGATCGCCCGGCGCGCGGCTCGCGCCGCGGCATCCCCCTCGCCCGCCTGAACTCCCGGTGACCGCTCGCGGCGCGGCGGCTCAGCCGAGCGGCTGCGCGAGCACCCAGTCGTTCTCGAGGCGGCCGCCGACGGTGAAGTGCTTGCGGCCGGCCTTCGCGAAGCCGTGCTTCTCGTAGAAGCGGATCGCCCGGGCGTTCTGCTCGTTCACGCCGAGCCAGCACGCGATCGCACCGGTCGCCCCGGCGGCGTCGAGGGTCGCCGCCATGAGCGGCGCGGCGATGCCGCCGCCGTGCTCGTCGGCACGCGTGTAGAACTTGCTGAGCTCGATCGCCGGGCGGGCGGCGACCGCGGCGGCGGCATCCGCGTCGCCTGGCTCGCCGCCCACGAGCATGCTGTATCCGACGAGCCGGGCCGACGTCCCGTCGCTGCGCTCGGCCACGAGCACGATGCGATCGGGGTCGGCCAGGTGGCTCGCGAAGTGCTCGGGCAGGAAGTTGCGCGCGACGAAGTCGGCGACGGCCTCCGCCGTCGTGTGCGGCGGGCACGCGAGCGGGAAGGTCTCGGCGGCGAGCTCCGCGAGCGGCTCGACATCGGTCGCGGCCGCAGGGCGGATGAGGAGTTCGGTCACGGCGCTCACGCCGCGATTCTGCCAGAGCACGACCCGCAGCGCGCCGAACGTGACGTCGGCGATCGCCCGCAGCGCGCCGAACGTGACGTCGGCGATCGCCCGCGACGCCGCGGTGCGCACGACGGCCATGCCGGCGCGTCGCCGGGAAGTCCTGTCGCCGGTCGGACCCGCCGTGCCATGATCGGCGCATGGCCGACCGCAGCTCGCCGCTCCTCGCCCGCTCCGACGACGGGCGATCGTTCACGATCGCGGATGCCTCCGGCACGCCGTTCACCGCCGGCACCCTGCTGCTCGTCACGGCCGACGACCGGCGGCACCTCGCGATCGTCGAGGAGCGCGGAGCGGCCGGCGGCGAGCCCGACGCCGTGCTCGGTCGCCTGATCGGCATCATCGACGGCACCCGGTTCGACCCTCGGGGCGGCTCGCCGTTCTCCGACGCCGTGGTCGAGATCGCCGACGCCGACACCATCGACCTCGTGCACGCGGCGATGGGCGCGACGCTCGAGATCGGCGTGAACCTCAGCCCGCCGATCCGCCCGGCGCGACTGCTCAGCCATCGCTTCAACCGGCACACCTTCTGGTGCGGGCAGAGCGGGTCGGGCAAGACGTACGCCCTCGGCGTCGTGCTCGAGCAGCTCATCGCGCACACCGCGCTGCCCGTCGTGGTCTTCGACCCGAACTCCGACTTCGTGCGGCTCGGCGAGCTCAACCCCGGCGCGAGCGGGCCAACGGCCGAACTGCTGGGCCAACGCGACATCCGCGTGCTGCGCCCGAGCACGCCGGGCGCCGATCCGTTGCGCGCCCGCTTCCCCGCCCTGAGCCTCGAGGCGAAGGCCGCGGTGCTCCGCCTCGACCCGGTCGCCGACCGCGAGGAGTTCAATGCGGTCGTGCATCTCGGCGACACGCTCAGCGCCGACGAGCCCGACGAGGTGCTGCCCGAGCTGCTCGGCTCCGACGATCCCGTGCGTCGTGCGCTCGGCCTTCGCATCGAGAACATGGGCCTGCTGAACTGGGAGGTGTGGGCGGGCCACGACCGCGAGGCGACGCTCGTCATCGACGAACGCGCCGACGCGACCGTGCTCGACCTGGGCGGGTTCTCGACGCCCGACCAGCACCTCGTCGTCGCGCTGTCGGTGCTCGAGGAGCTCTGGGAGCGGCGCGAGGAGCGGCGGCCCACCCTGCTCGTGATCGACGAGGCGCACAACCTCTGCTCCCCCGCGCTCACGTCGCCCCTCGCGATCGCGGTGCGCGACCGCATCGAGCAGATCGCCGCAGAGGGCCGCAAGTACGGCCTCTGGCTGCTCATCTCGACGCAGCGACCGTCGAAGGTGCACCCCGGCATCGTCTCCCAGTGCGACAACCTCGCCCTCATGAAGATGAGCTCGCCGATCGATCTCGCGGGCATCGCCGAGTACTTCGGGTATGCGCCGGCCGCGCTCGTCGCGCGCTCGCCGTGGTTCCGCCAGGGCGAGGCGCTCTTCGCCGGCGGTTTCGCCCCCGCGCCGACCCTGCTCGCGATGAACCGGCGTCTCACGCCCGAGGGCGGAAGCGACGTGGGCGTGCCCCTGCGCTGACCGCGGTCGCTCGGTGATCGGCGTCGGTCGGTCGAGCGGTCGAGCGGTCGAGCGGTCGAGCGGTCGAGTGCAGCGTCTCGAGACCACCGCGGCACAGAAGGATGCCTCGGCGGGATCGTGTCCCGCCGAGGCATCCCCTCGATCAGCCCGTCACAGGAACCGGGCGTAGGCCCCCAGCGTGAGGAACGTGGGGAACTCGGGCTCGAGCGCGACCGAGCGGAACACCTGGATGGCGTCGTCGAAGCGGTCGCCCTCGAATCGGGGCAGGCTGCGCACCGCCTCGCCCATCGCCCCGACGATGTACGTCTGGTCGATGCGGGTGCCCTCTGCGGTGACGGTGTTGTCGTGCAGCCACTGCCAGATCTGCGACCGCGAGATCTCGGCCGTCGCCGCGTCCTCCATGAGGTTCTCGATCGCCGCGGCGCCGATGCCGCGCAGCCACGACTCGATGTAGCGGATCGCGATCTGGATGTTGTCGATCACTCCCGCCTCGGTGACGGCGCCACCCACCGACGGGATGTCGAGCAGCTGGGCACCGGTCACCTCGACGTCCTCGCGCAGGCGGTCGAGCTGGTTCGGCCGCTCGCCGAGCACCGCGTCGAACTCGGCCCGTGCCGTCGGGATGAGGTCGGGGTGCGCCACCCAGGTGCCGTCGAACCCGTCGCCGGCCTCTCGGCGCTTGTCGGCCGACACCGCGGCGAGCGCACGCTCGGTCACCTCGGGGTCTCGGCGGTTCGGGATGAACGCGCTCATGCCGCCGATGGCATACGCACCGCGCTGGTGCGCCGTCGAGACGAGCAGCTCGGTGTAGGCCCGCATGAACGGCACCGTCATCGTGATCTGCGTGCGGTCGGGGAACACCCAGCGGCGGCCCCGGCTGCGGAACGTCTTCACGATCGAGAAGATGTAGTCCCAGCGACCGGCGTTGAGGCCCGCGCAGTGGTCGCGCAGCTCGAAGAGGATCTCCTCCATCTGGAAGGCGGCCTGGATGGTCTCGATGAGCACCGTCGCCCGGACGGTGCCCTGCGGCATGCCGACGTAGTCCTGCGCGAACACGAAGATGTCGTTCCAGAGCTTCGCCTCGCGGTGCGACTCGAGCTTCGGCAGGTAGAAGTACGGACCCCGGCCGAGCTCGATGAGCCGGCGTGCGTTGTGGAAGAAGTAGAGCCCGAAGTCGACGAGCGAGCCCGAGGCGTGCATGGCGCGGCCCGAGCGGTCGTGGAACTTCAGGTGCTTCTCGGTCAGGTGCCAGCCGCGCGGGCGGAACACGATCGTCGGGGTCTCCGTGATCGGGCGCTCGAGACGGTACTGCCGGCCCTCGGGGCTCGTGTACTCGAGCCGGTCGCGCAGGGCGTCGAACAGGCTCAGCTGGCCCTCGACGACGTTGCGCCAGGTGGGGCTCGTCGCGTCCTCCTGGTCGGCGAGCCAGACCTTCGCGTCGCTGTTGAGCGCGTTGATCGCCATCTTGCGGTCGGTCGGGCCGGTGATCTCGACGCGGCGGTCCTCGAGGCCGGGGCCGGCGCCGGCGACGCGCCAGCTGCGGTCCTCGCGGATGCGGGCGGTCTCGGGCAGGAACTTCGGGTCGCGCCCGTTCGCGGCGTCGACCCGGGTCTGCAGCCGGGCGGCGAGCAGCTCGTGCCGGGTGTGCGCGAACCGGTCGTGCAGCTCGGCGATGAACTCGAGCGCCTCGGGCGTGAGGATCTCGTCGTACCGCTCGCCGAGCTGGGCGGTGATCTCGATGCGCGGGTCGACGACGGCGAAGCTGCCCGTCGCGGTGCGCGGTTCGGTCTCGGCGCGTTCGAGGGTGATGGTGCTCATGGTTTCGTCTCCTTGCGACGTGCCGGCCGAGGAGCGCGGAGCGGGTGTCGAGACCGGTGTGGTGGTCTCGATACGGCGCTTCGCGCCTCCTCGACCGACGGATGCGTCAGTGGTTGAACTGGTCTTCCTCGGTCGATCCGACGAGGGCGAGCGTGGCGCTCTGCGGGTTCAGCGCGGTGGCGATCTGGTCGAAGTAGCCGGTGCCGACCTCGCGCTGGTGGCGCGTGGCGGTGTAGCCGGCCGCCTCCGAGGCGAATTCCGCCTCCTGGAGCTCGACGTAGGCCGACATGTGACGCTCGTTGTAGTCCTTGGCGAGCGTGAACATGGAGTGGTTGAGGGCGTGGAAGCCCGCGAGGGTGATGAACTGGAACGCGTAGCCCATCGACGCGAGCTCCCGCTGGAACTTCGCGATCTGGTCGTCGTCGAGGTGGCGCTTCCAGTTGAACGACGGCGAGCAGTTGTACGAGAGGCGCTTGCCGGGGAACTTCGCGTGCACGGCCTCGGCGAACCGGCGGGCGAGCTCGAGGTCGGGCTCGGCCGACTCGACCCAGAGCAGGTCGGCGTACTCGGCGTAGGCGAGGCCGCGGGCGATGACCGGCTCGATGCCGTTCTGCACCTCGTAGAAGCCCTCGGCGGTGCGCTCGCCCGTCACGAACGGGCGGTCGCGCTCGTCGTGGTCGCTCGTCAGCAGCGTCGCGGCGAGCGCGTCGGTACGGGCGATGATGATCGACGGCACGCCCGCGACGTCGGCCGCGAGGCGGGCCGCGTTGATCGTGCGGATGTGCTGCGAGGTGGGGATGAGCACCTTGCCGCCCATGTGCCCGCACTTCTTCTCGCTCGCGAGCTGGTCCTCCCAGTGCACGCCCGCGGCTCCGGCCTCGATCATCTGGTGCATGAGCTCATAGGCGTTGAGCGGTCCGCCGAAGCCCGCCTCGGCGTCGGCGACGATCGGCGCCATCCAGTCGGCGATGCCCGTGGCCGAGGCATCCGTCTCGATCTGGCCGGCCCGGAGGAGCGCGTTGTTGATGCGGCGCACGACGGCCGGCACCGAGTTCGCGGGGTAGAGCGACTGGTCGGGGTAGGTCTGGCCCGAGAGGTTCGCGTCGGCGGCGACCTGCCAGCCGCTCAGGTAGATCGCCTTGAGGCCCGCGCGAACCTGCTGCACGGCCTGGTTGCCGGTGAGGGCGCCGAGCGCGGCCGACCACTCGGGGTCCTCCATGCGCTCGAACGCGTTCCCGGTGTTCTTCTGGATGTTCTCCCAGAGCTTCTCGGCGCCGCGCTTGGCGAGCGTGCGCTCCTCCCGCACGGGGCCGCGGAGCGCGATGACGTCTTCGGCGGTGTAGTCGCGCTTGACGCCCTCCCAGCGCGGGTCGGCGTCCCACTCGAGCTGCAGCTCGGCAGCGGTCTGGGTCTGGTCGCCGGGGCGGGTGGGGGTGCTCATCGTCGTGCTCCTTCGGTCGTGCGGGGTCGTGATGCGGGATGCCTCGTGGCGGGGCGTCCGCTCGTCGTGAAACCCATGCTGCGCCCGCCGGGACGGGCCGCATCGACGATCCAGGGGGTGAACTTCTGCGGTATTTCTGCGGCACGGAAGAAGCGCCACCGGTTGGCCGCCGCTCGCCTCCACCGGCGCCATCGTGGTACCTTGCAGTTCTAGGTATCTAGCAGCTCAAGGTATGGAGACGGTCATGCGCATCGGCAAAGACCTGGTCGCGGCGGCCGCGACCCCCGTCGTGCTCGGCATCCTCGCCGAGGGAGAGTCGTACGGGTACGCGATCCTGCAGCGGATCACCGCCCTGTCGGGCGGTGAGCTCGAGTGGAGCGACGGCATGCTCTACCCCCTCCTGCACCGGCTCGAGCGACTCGGGCACGTGCACTCCGAGTGGCGTCAGAGCGACTCGGGCCGGCCGCGCAAGCACTACCGCCTGAGCGAGCAGGGTGAGGCGGTGCTCGCCGAGCAGCGCCGGCAGTGGTCGGTCGTCGGCGACGTGCTGAGCAAGGTGTGGCCCGACGACGGCCCCCGGCTGCGCCTCGCGCTCGGGGAGGTCTGACGTGCCGATCGACGCGCCCCACGACCTGCCGACCGACCTCGACGCGCTCGTCGCCTCGTGGCGGCGATGGATGCAGCGGCACGATGCGATGAGCGCGACCGACCTCGCCGAGCTCGAGAGCCACCTCTACGACACCGTCGACCACTTCGTCGCCGCCGGGCTCACCCCCGACGAGGCGTTCCTGGTCGCGGTGAAGCGCCTCGGCGCGACCGACGATCTCTCCCGCGAGTACGCACGAGAGCACTCCGAGCGGCTCTGGAAGCAGCTCGTGCTGACGGGCGACGGCGGCACCGACGCCGTCGATGAGGAGGACGCCGCCCGTCCCCTCCCGTTCCACCGCCGGGCGAACGGGCTCGCCGTCGCGCTGGCGCTCGGCGCCGGCGCCGGCCTCGCCGTGAAGGCCGTGGACCTCGCGACCGACGACCCCGCCCAGGTCGTGCTGAACAGTGCCGTGATCGTGCTGCCGTTCCTCGCGCTCTGGTTCGCGTGGCGCCGCCGGCCCTCCCTCGGGGTGCTCGCGACCGTGGGCGCCGTCTTCCTCGTCACCGGGCTCGCGCTCAACCTCTACCCGTTCACGGTTCCCGACACGGCCACCGCCGGATCCGAGGTCGCCGGGATCACCGCGGCGACGGAGATCATCGCGATGATCGGCTCGTTCGTCGTGCTCTGGCTCGCGGTCGGCATCGCCTACGCCGGCAGCGGCTGGCGCGACGAGCGCACCCGCATGGACGTCGTGCGCTTCAGCGGCGAGTGGTTCGTCTATTACCTGCTCATCGCCCTCGGCGGCGGCGCGCTCTCGGCGCTGACGGTCGCGGTGTTCGCCTCGATCGGCGTCGACGTGATGCAGTTCGTGGGCGAGTGGGTGCTGCCGCTCGGCGCGGCGGGAGCGGTGCTCGTCGCGGCGTGGCTCGTCGGGGCGAAGCAGCGCGTGATCGAGAACATCGCCCCCGTGCTCACGAAGGTCTTCACACCCCTGTTCACCCTCTTGCTGCTCGCGCTCGTCGTCGCGGCGCTCGTGCAGTGGAACCTCGTCGACGCGAGCCGCGACCTGCTCATCGCCTTCGACGCCGTGCTCGTCGTGGTGGTCGGCCTCCTCGTCTACTCGATCTCGGCGCGCGACCCGCTGCTGCCGCCCGGGTGGTTCGACCGACTGCAGGCCCTGATGCTCGCGAGCGCCCTCGTGCTCGACGTGGTCGTCCTCATCGCGATGCTCGGGCGCACCGGCGAGTTCGGCTTCAGCGCGAACAAGACCGCGTCGCTCGGCCTCAACCTCATCCTGCTCGTCAACCTCGCCTGGGCGATGCGCCTGCAGGTCGGCTTCCTGCGGCGTCGCACGGGCTTCGGCGCGCTCGAGCGCTGGCAGACCGCGATGCTCCCGGTGTACTTCGCGTGGGCCGCGATCCTCGTCGTGGTCTTCCCGCCGCTGTTCGGCTTCGCCTGAGCTATCCGCCTGCCGCGTGTTCGCCGGGTCGCACGAGCCCCGACTCGTAGGCGGCGACGACGGCCTGCACCCGGTCGCGCACACCGAGCTTCACGAACAGGCGGGTGATGTGCGCCTTGACCGTGGCCTCGCTGAGGAAGAGCTCAGCGCCGATCTCGTGGTTCGAGAGCCCGCGCGCGATGAGCGACCACACCTCGCGCTCGCGTGGGGTGAGGTCGACGGATGCCGTCGCGCGCGCGTCGGGCGGCGGCGCCGCGAGGTAGCGCTCGATCAGCCGCCGGGTGAGCGAGGGCGCCAGCAGCGACTCGCCCCCGGCGATCGTGCGCACGGCGTCGACGAGCCGGTCGGGCGGTGCGTCCTTCAGCAGGAATCCCGAGGCGCCGGCCTGCAGTGCGCGGTACACGTACTCGTCGAGGTCGAAGGTCGTGAGCACGAGCACCCGCGGCGCTCCCGGCGCCCCGGCGATCCGACGCGTGGCCTCGATGCCGTCGAGGCCGGGCATGCGGATGTCCATGAGCACGACGTCGGGGCGGAGCCGGCGCACGAGCTCCACGGCCTCGATGCCGTCGCCCGCCTCGCCGACCACCTCGAGATCGGCCGCCTCGAGCAGACCGACGATGCCCGAGCGTACGAGCGCGTGGTCGTCGACGACGAGGAGCCGGGGGCCGCTCACGCGTGCGATCCGATCGGCAGGGGGCCGAGCGGAAGGCTCGCGGCGACGCGCCAGCCCGCCCCGGATGGGCCCGCCTCCAGCGACCCGCCGTACACCCGCACGCGCTCGCCCATGCCCGGCAGTCCACGCCCGCTGCCGGGGGCACCGGGGCGGACGACCGTCGGCGCCCCGTTCACGACCGCCACCACGACCGCCCGCTCGTCGCGCGAGACCCGCACCTCGACGGGCGCTCCAGCGGCGTGGGTGCGGACGTTGGTGAGCGACTCCTGGACGATGCGGTGCACCGCCAGGGCGTGGCCGTCGGGGATGTCGCGCGCCGGCTCGTCGACATGGAGGCGGCACTCGTGCCCGGCGGCCTCGGTCTCCGCGATGAGCTCGGGCAGGCCCGAGAGACCCGGCTGCGGCGCGTAGACCGCCCCGTCCTCGCGCAGCACGCCGAGGAGGTGCCGCATCTCGTCGAGGGCCGACTGCGCGGTGCCTCGCGTGAGGGTGAGATGGCGTCGCGCACGGTCGAGGTCCTTGTCGAGGAACTGCTCGGCGGCCCCGGCCTGCAACGCGACGATCGAGAGCGCGTGCGCGACGATGTCGTGGAGCTCTCGTGCGATGCGCACGCGCTCGGCGGCGACCGCGTCGGCGGCCAGGCGATCGGAGCTGTCGCGCGTGCGTTGCAGGGTGAGCGCGCGATGGCGGACCACGCGACCCGCCGTCCAGGTCGCGCCGACGAAGAACACCAGGAAGACGGTGCCGGCCGTCTCGATGCCGGGCGAGCCGAAGTAGCCGAGGACGTGGGCGCCGAGCATGGCCGCGATCGGCACGAGGCCGAGCAGCGCGGCCCGCCACCACGCCGCGATGCGCTCGGCGACCGTGAAGGTGGCGACGAGCAGGCTCGGGAACGGGTTGAAGGTCGCGTCCGGCCCGCTCGTCGCGGCGTGCAGCAGCAGCGCGCAGGCGACCGCGAGCATCACGAGCGCCGGAAACCGACGCCGCACCACGAGCGGCAGCGAGACGGCGAGCGCGAAGCCGAGCTGGGCGACGACGTTCGCCGAGGGAACGAGCAGCGCCTCCAGCACCGCCCAGAGCGCGATACCGCCCGCGAGCGCGAGGTCGAACGGCGTGGTCCACGCGCGCCAGCCGCGGGCGCCGGGCGCGATCGGGCGGAGCACCTCGTGCTCGTCGCGCGCGCGCTCACTCGTGGGGTGCCGGCTCGTCACGCTCCGATGCTAGGCCGAGGAACGGCACCCACGACAGCGACGAAGGTCGGCATTCGGCCCCGATCCGAGTCGTATCCGGGGCCGCCCGCGAGTCGAGCCGCCCGTCGACCCTCGGACGATGCCGGCGCCTGCTGGCCGTCCGTAGCGTCGCATCGCCGGCCGATCGTGCCGGCCTCGAACTCGAACGGAAGGCCGACATGGCACCCCTCACCGAATCCGGATCAGCGCCCGACCGGGAGCTCCGCCCATCGCCGCGTCCCACGGCCGGCACGCGGCCCGCCGGCGCCGCCTACCCCCGGCCCGGCCGCGTCGGCCACCGCCTCGCGGGCGCCGCGGCCCTCACCGCCGGAGCCCTGTCGATCGTGATCGGCACGTTGCAGATCCTCTTCCCGCAGGACGAGGATCCGACGATCGATCCGCGGACCCGGGTCATCCTCGCGATGTTCACGGTCAGCCTCTGGGCGCTCGCGGTGCTCTTCCTCGGACTGGCCCGGTACGCCGGATCGAGCTGGGGCGCGATCGTCGCCGCCGTCGGCACGGTCCTGCTCACCGTCGGCACCATCACGAGCGCCGTGAACGGCGTCGACCTCGAGTTCTTCCCGATCGTGGCGATGGCGGCCAATGCGCTGTGGCTCATCGGCTCGATCGCACTGTGCGTCTCGCTCGTACGCGCACGCCGGGTCGGCCTCTGGCTCGCGATCGCCCTGCCCTTCGTCCAGGTGCCGCTGCTCTTCCTCTCGCAGCTCGGCGGCGGCACGGTCGCGGGCGCCTACCTCGTGGCGGTGGGCTGCGTGCTCCTCGCGGGCCGCGTCCAGCAGCGTGCGCGCCGGCGCGAGCTCGAGGAACGCAGCGCGACACCCGGCGCCTGAACCGACGGCCCGGGCGGCACGGTGCGCGGATCACCGCGAGCCCCGACGCCGCCCGGGCATTCCGCACCACCGACCGTCCGGGCACCGACCGGACGGTCTGTCCGATGCCGGTCGCGGGTTCGTCTGGTTCGTCCAGTTCGGGCGTCGCGCGTTTGCGTCCGGTCGGGTGCGCGGATTGAATGGCGACGAACGCGACGAGGCGTCCGAGTGAAAGAGGTGCCGCACCGTGACCAGCGCAGCCACGATCGAGTCCAAGCCGACCACTTCCACGACCGGCGAGGCGCCCGGCACGGTCGTCGTCGATGCCGTCACGAAGCGCTACGGCAACGCGACCGCGGTCGACGGCATGTCGCTCACGATCGAACCGGGCGAGTTCATCTCGCTGCTCGGCCCGTCGGGCTGCGGCAAGACCACGACGCTGCGCATGATCGCCGGGTTCGAGCAGCCCGACGCCGGCGATATCCGCGTCTCGGGCCGTTCGGTGCTCGGCGTGCCGCCCTATCGCCGCGACGTGAACACGGTGTTCCAGGCCTACGCGCTCTTCCCGCACATGTCGGTCGCGGAGAACGTCGCCTACGGCCTGCAGCAGCGCCGCACGCCGAGGTCGGAGGTGCGCGACCGCGTGGTCGAGGCGCTCGACCTCGTGCAGATGCGCCGATTCGCCGACCGCAAGCCGACCCAGCTCTCGGGCGGACAGCAGCAGCGCATCGCGCTCGCGCGCGCACTCGTGAACCGTCCGTCGGTGCTGCTCCTCGACGAGCCGCTCGGTGCGCTCGACCGTCAGCTGCGCGAAGAGATGCAGCTCGAACTGAAGCTCCTGCAGTCGCGCCTCGGCATCACGTTCGTGTTCGTCACCCACGACCAGGGCGAGGCCCTCTCGATGAGCGACCGCATCGCGATCATGCGCGACGGCCGCATCGAGCAGCTCGCCGACGCCGACACCGTCTACGCGCGGCCCGCTTCGGCCTACGTCGCGGCGTTCGTCGGCCAGCAGAACTTCTTCCGCGGCGAGGTCGCCGAGGGCGGCGCGGCCGTCGCATCGACCCACGCGCTCGTGCGCGGTACGGCGCCCGAGCTCGCGGGGCTCGCGAACGGCCAGGCCGCGGTGCGGCCCGAGTTCGTCGAGATCGCCGCGGCCCGGTCGGATGCCTCGGCCGAGGTCAACCTCGCGCGCGGCACGCTGCTCGGGGTCTCGCACCTCGGCGAGACCATGCAGTACCTCGTGCGGCTCGGCGACGACCAGAGCCTCATCGTGCGCCGCCCCACCCCCGAGGCGCCGAACCTCACCGTCGGCGACCCCGTCGAGTGCTCGTGGCGCGCCGAGAGCGTGCTGCTGTTCCCCGCCGACGATGCGGCGAGCGCGGGCGGCTACGTCGCCCCGCCGACGGCCTGAGCCGGCCCGCAGCGCCGGCCACGGGGCATCCCGTCGCCGTGCGCACGTCTGCGACCTCCACCCCTGAACCGCGATCCCTTCCCATCACCAGGAGACTCCGATGACCGATTCCCTCCCCACCGTCCGCATCCTCGCTCACGAGAGCGCCGCGAAGGTCATCGGCCGCGAGCTCAACCGCCGCCGGTTCCTGAGCTTCGCCGCGGCCGCCGGCGCGACCGGCTTCCTCGCCGCGTGCTCGACGGGCGGCACCCAGGCCGCCCCCGTCGCGACCGGCGGCCCGCTCGAGTCGAAGCTCTCGATGTACACGTGGGGCGACTACGACGCGCCCGACGTGCTCGAGGCGTTCACCTCGGAGCTCGGACCGAAGATCACGCTGAGCTCGTTCAACTCGAACGAGGAGATGATCTCGAAGCTCGTCGCCGCGAAGGGCACGAGCGGCTTCGACATCGTCGTGCCGACCGGCACGTTCATCCCGCAGATGGTCGAGAACGGCCTGCTGCAGAAGCTCAACCACGACCTCATCCCGAACCTCGAGCACATGGACGCCGCCTTCGTCGGCCGCGCATGGGACCCCGAGAACGACTACTCGATCTGCAAGGCGTGGGGCACGACCGGCTTCGTCTACGACAAGACCGTCATCACGCGCGAGCTCAAGGACTGGAACGACTTCCTCGACGCCGCGCAGAACGAGGCGAGCGGCAAGACGTCGCTCCTCGACGACCCCGCCGAGCTCACCGGCCTCTACTTCTGGGCGAACGGCGTCGACTGGAACACGACCGACCCCGCCGAGCTCGACGCCGCCGAGGACTACCTCGTCAACACCCTCGCCCCGCACGTGTCGGCCTTCGACTCCTACCCGGGCGGTGCGGCCATCCCGCAGGCGACGCACGCACTGCTGCAGGCGTGGAACGGCGACGCCCGCATCGGCATCCTCGAGTCGGGCGACCCCGACCGCTGGCAGTGGGTGCTCGGTTCGCCCGACACCGAGATCTGGATGGACAACTGGGCGATCCCGACCGGTGCGCCGAACCCCGAGGCCGCGCACGCGTTCATCAACTACGTGCTCGACCCCGAGAACTCGCTCGCCGAGCTCGACTACATCGGCTACCACACGGGCGTCGCCGGCATCGAGGAGGCGGCGCAGGCCGCTGAGCTGCCGATGCTCGACCTCGTGTTCTTCACGCCCGAACAGATCGAGACCATGAACGAGGGCGCGGTCACCGAGGCGCAGGCCCGCATCGTCGAGATCTGGAACGCGACGAAGGCGGCGGCGGGTGAGTAAGAGGTCCGGCGCCGCCCTCGCGATCCCCGCGTGGGCGTGGCTGCTGATCTTCTTCGTCGCGCCCGTCGCGATGGTGATCTGGTTCAGCTTCGGCTACAAGCCGGGCATCTTCGGCACGCACGCGAACGACGTGCTGTCGTTCGACCGCTACGCCGAGGCGATGTCGCCGACCTTCTTCGCGACGTTCCAGAACACGCTGTGGGTCGGCATCGCGGGCACGCTGCTGTGCCTCGTGGTCGGCCTGCCGGTCGCGTACTGGATGGCGGTCAAGGCGTCGCCCGCCCGGCGGGGCCTCCTCGTCGCGCTCGTGATGGTGCCGTTCTGGACCAACTTCCTCGTGCGCACGATCGGCTGGCAGGTCATCCTCGCACCCGAGGGGTGGCTGTCGACGACGCTGCAGCAGGTCGGGCTCATCGGCGGCCCGCTCGACATCCTGTACACCCGCGGGGCCGTGCTGCTCGGCGTGGTCTACAACTACCTGCCGCTCATGATCCTGCCGCTGTTCGTCGCGTTCGACCGGGTCGGCCCACCGCTGCGCGAGGCCTCGAAGGACCTCGGCGCCGGCAAGTGGACGACGTTCTTCCGGGTGACCCTGCCGCTCGCCCGGCCGGGCGTCGTCGCGGGCGTGCTGCTCGTGTTCATCCCGCTCATGGGCGACTACATCACCGCGACCGTGCTCGGCGGTGCGAAGGGCAACATGGTGGGCCAGCTCGTGGCGAGCCAGTTCCAGACCGCGCAGAACTGGGCGCTCGGCTCGGCGATGGCGGTGCTCCTGATCATCGTGATCATGCTGACCGTCGCCGTCGGCGCGCTCGTCGTGTGGCTCGTGACGCTGCCGTTCCGCTCGCGCAACCGGCTCGTGATCGGCGACGCGGCGAACGCCGCACCGGCTCGCCCGGTGACGACGGCGATCGCGGCGATCCGCTCCCGGCCCGCGCCGGCCGACGAGGAGGTCTCCGCATGACCGTCCAGCAGTCCCAGCCGCAGCAGCAGGCCCCGGCGCCGGAGCAGTCGAAAGGCCCGGGCACGACCCCGGCCGCGGTGCGGCAGCACCGGCGACGCCGCCCGTGGTCCGACATCGTGCTCAACGTGTGGGGCGTCGCGGTCTTCGCGTTCCTGTTCGCGCCGATCGTCGTCATCATCCTGTCGTCGTTCAATGTCGGCCGCCTCCTCGTGTCATGGCAGGCCTTCGGCTTCGACTCCTTCCTCGCGATCGCCTCGAAGCCCGCGATCCGCGACGCCGTCTGGATCTCGGTGCAGACGGGCTTCATCGCGGCGATCGTGGCGACGCTGCTCGGCACGCTCGCCGGCATCGCGATGGCGAGGCATCCCGGCAAGTGGGTCTGGTGGTTCCTCGGGCTGCTGCTGCTCGTCTCGGTGACCCCCGAGATCGTCGACGCCGTCGCCCTGCTGCCGTGGATGGTGTTCCTCGGCCAGGATCTCGGCCTCGCGATCTTCAACGACGGCATCGTGCGCCTCGTGGTCGGCCATTCGCTGTTCTCGGTCGCGGTCGTGTCGTACCTCGTCCGGGCCCGCCTCGTCGGCCAGGACGCGCAGCTCGAGGAGGCCTCCGCCGACCTCTACGCGAAGCCGTTCAACACGTTCCGCCGCGTGACGCTGCCCCTCGCCATGCCCGCCGTGCTGGCCGGCTTCCTGCTGTCGTTCACGTTGAGCCTCGACAACACGGTCATCGCCGCGTTCGTGCAGGTGTCGGGCACGACGCCGTGGCCCGTCTACGTGCTGAGCGCGCTGCGCAGCGGCCTGCGGCCCGAGATCGCCGCGGTGTCGACGATCATGCTCGTGCTCACGCTCATCGCGCTCGGTCTCGTGGCGTACGTGCTGCGCCGGGCCGGCGACTCGGCCGCCGACATCGCACGCACCATGAGCGGCGGCTGATCCGCCGCACCGCACCGACGAGGGAGCGCGACGAGACCATCGCTGCTCGTCGC